>NZ_CABFUZ020000121.1 GCF_902143385.2 Methylacidimicrobium cyclopophantes | reverse complement strand
GGCGCCGGCGGCGCCAAGGGCGGCAAGCCCGACGCCGATGGCGCCACCGGTAGCCGCAAGACCCACAGCGATATTTCCACTCATTTCCGCAAGGAACATCATACGTGTCACTCTCCTAGATTAGGTAGCTCTACTCTCTTATTCTCTGGTTCAGGATTCGGGCCGATATTCCGGCCAGAAAGGATCTCACTTGTGGGGCTCCTCAGAATGGGAGCAAAGGGTTCCCGTGAAGACGATGGCGAGCAGAGTGAAGATGAGCGCTTGAATCAGCGCCACGGCAAACTCGAAGAAGTAGAAGGGAACGGCCGCCAATCCTCCGAACATCCCTGTCATAAGGACGAGGACCGACTCGCCGCCGTAGATGTTGCCGTAGAGTCGCATAGCCAGCGCAATCGCCCGAATGACGATCGAAAGGGCTTCCATCAAGCCGACCGCAAAGAAGAGGACCGCAAGGGGGATCAGGATCCATCCCTTCATACCGCCTTTCACTCCGAAAATGTGGACGAGAAGTCCCCAGGGCCCCCGATGGTAGCGAATCGCCCAGAAGAGACTGATAACAAAATAGATCGCCGCCATCGCGCAGGTCATGTTGGCATCCGACGTCGGCGGCCGCAGGAGGGAGATGTGCGGATGATGGATCGAGAAAGGAAGTGGGAAGTTCGGATTGGGCTCTCCATAGCCGATTGTCCCGACCCCGGGGATGAGACCGGTGAGGTTCGACGTAGCGATGAAGATAAAGTAGGTAGCGACAAGCGGGAAGGCCCAGTCGGCGACTTTTGGCTCGAGAAGGCCGCGGGTGAGGCGCTCCAGGCCCTCTACGGCCGCCTCGATCGCGTTCTGGAGACCGGTCGGCACCATTTGGAGCCGGGAGGCGCCCAACCGGATGATGAGGAAGAGAAGCAAGAGGATCACCCAGGACTGCACGATCGAGGCCGTAATCGGCAGCGGGCCAACATGGAAAAGGATGGGAGCCGCCGGATGCACGATCGGCGTCTGCCCGGTAGATTCGGCGGCCGCTAGGAAAAACATTGAGCCTCCTCCTGTAGTGGAGGATGGCTTGCGATGCAAAGAAAAAAATGAAGCAAATGTCGAGCGGAAAGACGCCTGCGGCGCTCAAGATCTTCTATCCCAGCGTGGAAGGATCGAGCGAGGCGAGCTCGACGGTGACCAGCCGGTCGATCAAGTCTGTGGAGACTCCCGTAGAATGGGAGAGCGCGAGGAGATAGTGGCGCAGGTAGCTCTCCGCCGTCAGCGCTTGCACGGTGGCGGCCAGTCGATGGAGAGCCTCCATCGCGCGAGCCGCCTCGTGCGGCGGCAGCTTCAGGTTTTCGAAGAGCGCCTCTTGCAGGGCGTTCAAAACCCAGCCCCACATGGCAAGCATCATCGGATTGGTCACGCCCCGCCGAATGTGGATGAGGCCGACGGCCGCCTGCCACCGCCAGTATTGCGCGTCAAACGGGCCCCCGAGCGTGCGGCGCCACCAGCGGCGAAGCGCGTTCTCCCGTTCCGAGCGCTCTCCGGATCCGAAAACGCCGGCGGTTTGCGGATGGGCGAAAAGAATGTCGTAAAATCCTCGGACGAGCGCATCCTCCAATGGCAAAAGCTTCGGAGCCAAGCCAAGAAGAAGCGTTTCATCCTCGCTCGAAAAACGAGTGGATGGCGGAAGCTGCGAAAAGATCTTCTCGGTGACGTCGACTAGGCTGGCTGATATCGGAACCCCCTCCATGAAGAAAGCGCTCCTTCCCACCTTCTCCGTTCGGTCCGGTGGAGCCCGGTGGACGGCTCCTCGATTATCGTCGCTCCAGGATCAGGCTCACTTCCGATGCGGCGGCGCGGGCTTCCAGATGAATTAACCCAACGTTGGCTCCCAGGCGCGCCACGACCCCGAGCACGGCCTTCGAGCCAGCCGAATAGATAAACATCTGGCCCTGATCCCCGGAAACGCTCGTTTCGCGAAATTCCCCGCCTCCGAACGTCTCGCAAATCCGCCGTCCGAGACCTAGGGCGGTAGCCGCCATCGCTGCGAGTCGATTCGCGTCCCCGGCGTTGAGGGAGTGGGCGACCGGAAGCCCATCGGTCGTCGCCACCAGCGCCGCGCTCAACTCGGGAACAGCCGCCCGAAGTCGGCCTAAAGCAGTATTCAATTCATCGGCAACAGCCATCGCGTTCTCCTCCTCTTCGTCGATACTCTCCGCTCAAGTTCCGCTAATGGGAAACCCGATATCGTTCGGGTGTTCATTTGGGAGAGAAGCCGCTCTTTTGACAAGTGAAAAGTGGGAATGCAGCACCGCAGTCGAACCGTCTATGCTCGCTCCACGAGCTCGAACAGGCGCACCAAGAGCTCGGTCGCGCTTTCCAGTTTGGTAGCGTCGATGGGCACCGCTGCCGCAGGGTCTAAATCGAGGTAGGAAGCCACCTCCTTGCAATCCCAGCAGTTGGGATGATCCTGGTGGGTGACTCCCAGAACGAGCGGGATCGGATTCCGAGAGAGGAGGTAGTCGTAGATGCGGCGGGCTTGCGGGAAGTGGGTCGCATCCTTTCCCGAGACCAAAAGGAGCAAGCCGAGAGAACCGTCGAGCAGAATCTCCCAAGTAAAATCGAACCGCTCCTGACCAGGAGCGCCAAAGAGGTGAATCGCATACTGGTCGAGCCGCAACTGACCGAAATCCATCGCGACGGTAGTCAACCTGTTCCCCGTCGAAGACCGTACGTCGGTGTTTACGACCGGAGACTGACTCAGGGTCTGGATGAGAGTGGTCTTGCCGGCGCCTGACGGCCCGGCTACGAGGATCTTGATTGCAGTTTCATTCATACATCTTTTCGAGGATCCCGCGGAGCCCGGCGGCGATTCGCGCCAGGAACCCTCGTCGGGGCGCGGCCGGTTTCTGGACAGGAGCGAGAGCCGTTGCCGGAGAAGGAGCCGCAACCGGCGACGAAGGAGGAGAAGGGGGAGCAACCTCGGGCGCGCTCTCAGGCTGCGGTTCCGGAAGAGCAATCTGGGTGCTCGCCGATGGGGGAGCGGGCAGCTGCGGAAGAGAGGCGGCGTGGTTGACGGACAGCGGAAGGACTCGGGGACGGGATGGCAGAGGGGCAATCACTCCGAGAACTCGCAGCTTGAAGAGCTCTAGTAAAACTTCCGGAAGCGGCAGACCGAGGGCGGCAGCGATTTCGCTCGCAGAGGTTCCCACGAGAAGGAGCCGTTCGGAACTGACCCAAAACGCGAGCAGGTCCTCCGTCAACCAAGGAGTCGAGGGGACTGCCGTATGAAAACGCGTATCGGGATGAGGCAAATGAGGGGCATAGCCTTCCGGAGAGCGGACGGCCGCCAGCGAGGACAAGAGAATCTGATCGATGGGGATGGAAAGCTCGCCAAGAAGCTCGCCGACACCGGCCTCCTCAAACGAGAAGGATCCCCGTCCTTCACTGGAAAGCCGTTGGATCGCCGAATGCAGCGCCAGAGTGTCAGCAATCCCCCCGTTTCCCTCTGAAGCCGAAACAAGCTTGCCGGCGGAAAAACGGAAAGAAAAATGCTCTCCGGTCACTTTGTCCCCGATCCGCAATTCTCCGGTTCGATGGCGCAGCAGGCGGAGAATCTCCGGGAAGGGAAGTTCGTTTAAGTCGCCGGAGAGAGGCATGGACGGCCGGTTGGGTTCCTGGAGTAGCGGTTGTCCGGCGAAAGCTTCGTGAGGCAATCGCCAAACCCGCTTCCTCGATCGACTAGAGGTTCACAACCCTTCACGAGTCAGCTGATCAGTTCCACTTTTGACACGAGCCGATTCCTCTCGCAAGCGCAAAGACGGAGAGCGCGACGGGAAGGAGCTTTCCTCTTTTCGCCCGGTTCATTAGCTTTAGAGAATGGAGCTATGGAGAGAAGCGGCTCGAGAGGTCATTCGACGGGCATTGCAAGAAGACTTGAGCCAAGGGGATGCAACTTCCGGGTCTTTCCTCCCAAAAGGCAGCTTCTGCCGGGCCGAGATTTCGGCCAAGGAGAAGGGCATCGTCTGTGGGCTGCCGATCGCCCGGGTTGTGTTCGGCGAGGTTTGCCGAGAAGATCTGCGTTTGGAATCGGCGTGCGCGGACGGCGAGGTCGTCGAGCCTGGAACGACGGTTTTGTGGGTGTCGGGTCCGGCGGAAGGGGTGTTGGCCGCGGAACGAACTGCTCTAAATTTCCTCCAACATCTCTCAGGAGTGGCGACGCTCACCCGGCGATTCGTGGAAATCGTCGACGGCACCGGCGTTCGCGTGCTCGATACGCGGAAGACGACCCCTGGCTTGCGGGCGCTGGAAAAGTATGCTGTCCGTTGCGGCGGCGGAGCCAATCACCGCTATTCGCTCGGGGATCACGTCTTGGTGAAGGAAAATCACTTGGCTTTCCTCAAAACGGCTTTTCCCGGTTCGTGGGCAAAGGAGCTCGGTCTCCGTGCCGAAAGGATCCGGCGCTCGCGGCCATGGATCCGGATCGAGGTCGAAGCACAGAGCCTGGAGGAGGTGGCCGAATTGCGCTCCCTTCCGCTCGATCTCCTTCTGCTGGACAACATGGACGTAGAACAATTGCGCAAGGCGGTACATCTGGTGGGCGGACGCTTGAGGCTCGAGGCTTCGGGAGGGATTACATTGGAGAACGTTCGGGCGGTTGCCGAGACCGGCGTCGATTTCGTCTCCGTCGGCGCATTGACCCACAGCGCGAAGGCGATGGATTTTTCCCTACGGGTCACGATATAGTTTCCGGTTCACCAGCCGTTGCGGAAACCATGGATTCTTTTTCTCGACGCGCCGTGAAGGAAGAGCGAGAAGGCATCGAGTGTCGTATCCGAGTGCCTGCGACGACCACGAATTTCGGGCCGGGCTTCGATGCCTTCGGAGCCGCTTTGCGATTATATAACTGGACAACTCTACGCGTCGGCACGGGGGTCGACGGGGTCCTCAGCCCCATGGTTCAAGAGGCGGCGGATGCATTTTTTCGGGCAGCGGGTCTTTCGAACTTCCCTTTCGACTGCCGAATTTCTGGGGAAGTTCCGTGCGCGAGGGGTTTGGGTAGCAGTGCCACGGTGCGAATCGGCGTCTTGGTGGGGTTGAACGAAATCAGCGGCAGGCCCCTTTCACGCCGGCAGCTTCTGGCGCTTGGCAGCAGCCTCGAGGGCCATCCCGATAATGTTGCGGCCGCGCTTTTGGGAGGGTTTACCATCTCCACTGATGACGGACAGACCCGGGTGCCGATAGGCCGCCGTCTGGAATTCGTGGCTTTTGTCCCGGAGATCGAAATGGAGACCGAGTGGGCTCGCGCGGTCCTCCCGCAGTCCGTCTCCTTGCGCGACGCGGTTTGGAACTTGCAACGGGCGGCCCGGATCGCCGCGACGATCTGCTTGCGTCGATACGAGGAGTTGCGGGGCCTCTTCGACGACCGCTGGCATGAGCCCGTCCGGGTCCGCCGCATCGTCGGATGGGAGGCCGTGCGGAAGAGTGCCTACGAAGCGGGGGCCATCGGTTTTTATCTCAGCGGGGCCGGCTCGACCCTCATGGGGCTGGCGGCGGGCCGGGGAGCGGAGGTCGCGGAAGCGATGGCCCGCACTGCAGCAAAGGTGGGACTCAGAGGCAGTTGCCGGCGGATGGGAGCGGAAAATCTGGGGGCCAAGGCATGGATGCGACACTTTTCTCGCCCCACTGCGCAGGGAGAAACAGATCGTGTTTCCTAAGGGATCCGGACGTAAGTCGCTCTTGGCGATGGCGATCGCATTGCTTTGCTGGAGCGTTTGTCTCGCTCAGGACGAAGAATTCCTTCCCCACCTTCCTGAAGAGACGACCGAAAGCGAAAGCGCAGAAAGGGGGCATCAGGTCGAAAAGGGACCGGCGGATCGGACCGGGGAGCGAATTCAGCATGGGAAATATCTCGTGGAAGCCGTGGCGCTCTGCAGTGAATGCCACACCCCGCGGAATGAGCGAGGGGAATTGCTCCGCGAGAAATGGCTGCAAGGTGGAATCGTTCCAGGACTCGGCCCGGAATGCACGGGATCGCTCGTGCGCGAGGCCCCCCCGATCGCCGGGCTTCCAGAGGGGTGGAGTCAAGCGGACATGGTTCAATTCCTGGAGACCGGGATGACGCCCGCGGGCAAGTATCCGCGGCTGCCGATGCCTCCCTATCGGATGAGCCACGCCGACGCTCTCGCGATCACTCTCTATCTGGAAGGGCTGAAAGGGAAGCAACCCGCCCCGTCATCCGGCGGTCCTCCGTAGGTCGGTTCCTCTCGAATCCCCCGAGGCGGCGCAAGAAGACACGGAGGGAAGGCCGCTGTCGGTTTTCCGCGGGAGTCGCTTGCGGTTGCGCCGCAAGGAGGAAAGACCCGAGCGACCAAAGGGAGAAAGCGACTTGACGGAGTAGGGGAAGGCTAACGCAAGCGGAGGCCAGCCCCGGCCGGAGGAGATTCTTTTGCCTCCAAGGCGCAAAGGTGCGCATCGATGCAACGAGCCAGAGCGTCGAGGTTGTAGCCTCCCTCTAAGACGGAGACCAATTTGCCGCGGCAGTGACGCTCCGCGACCTCACGAATCCTCATCGTCATTTCCGCAAACCCTCTTTCGCTGAGCATCAGATTTCCCAAAGGATCCTCGCGATGCGCATCGAATCCCGCCGAGACGAGCACGAAATCGGGCCGGAAGGCATCCGCGGCGGGTACGACCTGTTCCCGGAAGACGGCCCCGTACTCCGCGTCGCCAGAGCCGGCTTTCATCGGCAGATTGAGCGTAAACCCTTCTCCCTCTCCTTTGCCTCGCTCTGAGGCGCGCCCGGTGCCCGGGTAGAGGGGATACTCATGGAGACTGAGGAAAAAGACGGAGGGATCCTCCTCGAAGATTTCCTGCGTGCCGTTGCCATGGTGAAGATCCCAATCCACGATCAGGATACGGCGGTACCCATATTTCTTTTGGGCATAGCGAGCCGCGGCCGCAACGGTGTTGAAGAGGCAGAATCCCATGGCGGCTGCCGGACGGGCGTGATGGCCGGGCGGCCGGACGAGCGCGAAGGCGTTGGCCGCCTCCCCGGAAGCCACGCGGTCGATTGCCGTCGCAGCCGCTCCGATGGCTAGGAGAGCGGTCTCG
This sequence comes from Methylacidimicrobium cyclopophantes, assembly GCF_902143385.2. Taxonomy (GTDB): domain Bacteria; phylum Verrucomicrobiota; class Verrucomicrobiia; order Methylacidiphilales; family Methylacidiphilaceae; genus Methylacidimicrobium; species Methylacidimicrobium cyclopophantes. The sequence continues at coordinate 4,838 of NZ_CABFUZ020000121.1, read as the reverse complement.
TAAGAGTGAAGGCCCGCGAAGGTGTCCCCCTCGTCAAGCAGAACGAGTCCGTCGCGCGAGAGCTTCTCGATCCGCTCGATGTAGGACTCCGCATGAACGGAACGGAGCAGGTCGCTCGTACCGATCTCGGGCTCAAGCCAACGGATCGTCTTCGGCAGGCAGGCGCGGAGGCGCGGGAGGGTCGCAGTGATCCTTCCAGGACTCTCTGGATGGCCAGGTGGGGTGGGATGACGCGCAAAGTCGGAATGCGTAACGAGAAGGGTGGGAAGCGACATAGCTCCATCCAACGCTCGCTGCTCCTCCACGGAAGGAAACAGCCGACGCTCTTGGCTAGCTTTCTGCCTCAATGGAATCGACGAGCCAAGAGAATTGTTCCGGGTGAGCCGCAGAGAGCAACAACCCGATGGTTGACTTGGCGAGGGTTCTGTTGGGATAGGGATAGGATGCTACAGAGTGGACTGAGGGAAATTAGCCTGGGGCATTCTCCGGATGCGGACGATGCATTCATGTTTTATGCCTTGGTTGCCGGCAAGCTTTCGAGCGGCGACCTCCGATTCCGCCAGGAAGTGAGCGACATCGAGAGCCTCAACGAATTGGCCGAGAAAAAGGCCGTCGATCTGACCGCCGTGTCGATCCATGCCTATGGATTTCTCCGGAACGACTACTGGCTTCTGCCGTGCGGCGGAAGCATGGGAGAGGGTTACGGACCGCGGCTGGTTTCCTCTCGGCGGAAGACGAAGGAGGAGCTGGTGCGCACACGAATTGCGATTCCCGGGCGCAAGACGAGCGCCGTAATGGCCTTGAGCCTCTACCTTGGAGTCCCCCCCGAGGAGCTTTCCCTTGTCGTGCGCCCCTTTGACCGCATCCTGGAAACGGTGAGATCCGGAGGAGCGGAAACCGGCCTAGTCATTCACGAAGGGCAGCTTACCTACGCGGAAGAGGGGTTGACGCTCTGCGCCGATCTCGGGGAATGGTGGAAGGCCGAGACGGGTCTTCCGCTTCCGCTCGGCGGGAACGCCGTGAGAAAAGATCTGGGGATCGATCTGGCCAAGGAGTGCACAAGACTGCTGCGAGAGAGCATCCGATGGGGGTTGCAACACCGGGAGGAAGCTTTGGCGTACGCCGCTGGCTTTTCCCGGGGATTGAGTCCGGAGAAGGTGGACGAGTTCGTTGGAATGTACGCAAACGAACGAACGTTCGACTACGGAGCGGAAGGCAGGAAGGCAATCGAAGAGTTCCTTCGTCGAGGAAGAGAGCTGGGGATGCTGCCGGCGAGCGCAGGGGTCGATTGGTTGCCGGAATAAAAATCGGGGGGCAATTCCTGCGCCCCTCCGAACAATGAAGACTCCGCTCCCCGACGGATGGGGATCCTCTGCGGTTTTTGCCCGGGATATGCTATAGATCGAAGAAAGACGGGAAGTCGTGGTGGCTGCCGCCGAACATAGCGGAACGCGCTAACGACCGAGACGCGAGATGAGACATCAGGACGACCAAGAACACCTTCACATTGCCGACCGGGAGTTTTCCTCCCGATTGCTGATCGGTACCGGGAAATTCGGGTCACATGCCCTCATGGCCAAGGCACTGGAGGCGAGCGGAACCCAGCTGGTCACGGTTGCCTTGCGCCGAGCCGAGATTGGGGAAGTCCGTCCCGAGGAACACATTCTCCGCTACCTCGATCGAGATCGATATCTCATCGTACCGAACACGAGCGGAGCGGCGAATGCGGAAGAGGCCGTGCGATTGGCTCGTCTGGGTGTCGCCGCCGGAATGGCACGCTGGGTAAAGCTCGAAATTCACCCGGAAAGCCGTTACCTTTTGCCCGATCCCGTCGAAACGCTTCTGGCCGCCGAGGTCTTGGTTCGCGAAGGATTCGTCGTGCTTGCCTACATGAATGCCGATCCGGTGCTAGCGAAGCGGCTGGAGGAAGTCGGCGTAGGAGCGGTCATGCCCTTGGGCTCCCCGATCGGTTCGATGCGCGGCTTGGAGACCAGAAGCCAATTGGAAATCATCGTAGAGCAGGCGGGCATCCCGGTGATCGTCGATGCCGGCCTCGGCGCTCCTTCCCATGCAGCGGCCGCAATGGAGCTCGGTGCCGACGCGGTGCTCGTCAACACGGCGATCGCCGTCGCCGACGATCCCTGTGCCTTGGCCCGCGCATTTCGGATGGCGGTAGACGCCGGGCGGATCGCATACCGATCGGGACGGATGCAGCGTCAACCGCAGGCGGTCCCTACTAGCCCTCTTACCGCCTTTCTCTAAGATCTGCCGAAGACGATCCGAAGGGGAGAGAGACTATCCGCTCTCAGGTCGGGTGGCGGCGGTGCGTAGCGCGGCCGGAGCCGAATCGGTACGCATAGGCCCTCGTCAGTTCCGCGCCGAGAAAGAAAATCTGGGCGGAATAGTAGATCCAGAGGAGTAGGATGAGGAGCGATCCCACGGCTCCATAGAGGGAAGCGATCGAGCTGTGGCTCAGGAAAAAGCTCAATCCGGCGCGGCCGACTTCGAACAGGAGGGCCGTGCCGACCCCCCCGAAAAACGCCTCCTTCCACGTCACGGGCCCTTGCGGCAGAACCCGGAAGAGCACCGCAAAGAGGAGCACGACGACCAGGAAGGATGTCAGCACGCGGGCTATGTTGTAAAACGTTGGATACCATGGAAAAGCGCTCGATAGAGGCTGGGAGAGGGCGTCCATGGTCGTGACCGCAAGCGGAGCGACGAGGAGCAAAAGCCCTACCACGGCAACCATTGCGAACGACACCGCCCGATCCCAGAGCAGCGCGAGCAGAGGCCCCTGCGGCTTCTCGGTGACTCCCCATATGGTGTTGAGGGAGTCCCGTAGCTCCACGAAGACACCGGATGCGCCGAATAGGAGGGAAACGGTTGCCGTCAACGCCGCCGGGGTACCAGGATGGGGAGGCCATGCGGTGGTGAGAAGCATCTGAACAGCGGAGGCCATGGGTGCTCCGCCCAAGTCGTGAAGGGCCTGGGCCAAGTAGGATTGCGCCTCCTTCATGCTGAAGAGGATGCTCGTAAAGGTCAGGAGGAAGAGAATCATGGGCGCGATCGAGAAGATCGCGTAGCAGGCTAAAGCCGCTCCCATCTTGGGAGATTTATGGCGAAGCCAGCCGCGCAACGCGTCGCCGAAGAGAAACGAGACGCGCAGCCAAAAGCGGCGCATGCGGCGAAGAAGCTTGCTGACGGAAGGGGAGCGCGCTCCCGAATGCGGAAAGAAGAAGGAGTGCAATGCGTTCCCTTTTTAGCTGCCAGGCTTCTCCCGCCATCCGTTACCGCCTTCCAACGAGATCCCTCTGCTTCGCTGGGCTGGGCTTTCCATCCTCATGGTTCCGATTCCTGCGCCTCCGCGCGCAAGTGCGCAGTTCGCTTCGACGTTGCTGCCAGCTTATAGGGAATTGAGGGAATCCGTCCAACCTCCAAACGGCCGGAGCGTCCACCAGTTTTGCTAGACAAACCCGCTCCGCTGGGAGACGGCTGCAAGGATAGAGAAGGCTCTTATCCGTTGTGCCGCACCGGATCCTCGAAACGGGTGTAAAGCGCGTTAAAACGAATTGGGATCTTGTCGGTCGGTCCATTCCGCTGCTTTGCCACATGGAGCGAATAGGGGATCTCCGTCGGCGGGGCTTCCTCTTCCGAGTCGAGGCGATGGAGCAATAGGACCACATCGGCATCTTGCTCGATCGCACCCGATTCGCGGAGATGGTGGAGGGCGGGTTCGGCTTTTCCCTCTTCGACGCGCCGATTGAGCTGGGCCAAGACGATCACCGGGATGTCGAGCTCTTTGGCGAGCCCCTTCAGGCCGCGTGAGATTTCCGCAATCTCGACTTGGCGGTTGTCACGAGCCTGCGGGGAGTCGGATCGAAGAAGCTGGAGGTAGTCGACGATCAGCATGTCGATTTCGTATTGATCCTTCATTCGGCGCGCCTTGGCGCGGAGCTGGTGAATCGTAAGCCCACTCGAATCGTCCAGATAGAGAGGCCATTCCTGCGCGTCGGCCGAGATGCGCCGCAGTTTTTCGAGCGCCGAATCATCGAGCTCGCCACGTCGAATCTTGTGAAGACTCTCACTGGCTACGGAAGCGAGCAAGCGGAGCATGATCTGGGCATTCGTCATCTCGAGAGAAAAAAATCCGACCGGGTGGCCCGGCTGCACCCAAGCATCCTTTTCGACATCGTATCGTTGCCGAATCGCCTGGCGTGCGAGGGTGAGTCCCAGGGCCGTCTTTCCGACACCCGGTCGCGCGGCGAGGACGATCATATCCCCCTTCTGCCACCCCGTCGTCAGGGCATCGAGCTCATAAAATCCGGTGGGAATGCCGAAAAGCTTCCCCTTTCGCCGGTGGAAAGAATCGATCAGCTCGAGGGCCCGTCGAAGCTCCACGGAGACGGGCACGCTCGATCGGGTCAAGGAGAGGTTGGTAACCTGGAAGATCTCTCGCTCGGCATGGTCGAGCACGGCGGAGGTCGACTGCGGTTCGTCGACGATGTGCTGAACGATGTTGCTACAGGCTCGATAGAGATGGCGAAGAAGGCTTTTGTCTTTGACCAGCTGCAGGTAGGTGCCAATGTTGAGATGGCTGGAAAAGGAAGCGGTCAACTCGGCGAGGATGGCGGGACTGCCGACCTCGGCGGCAAGCTTGCTATCGACAAGGCTCTGGTGGACCGTGAGAACATCGATCGCTTGACGGCGGGCATCCATCGTTCGGATGAGGTCGAAGAGGATCCGGTGAGCTGGAACAAAGAAGTCCTCGGAGGCAAGGCATTCAAAGACTTGGTTGAGCACGAGCTCGGGATGGAGTAGGAGCGAGCCGAGAACGGCTC
>NZ_CABFUZ020000120.1 GCF_902143385.2 Methylacidimicrobium cyclopophantes | reverse complement strand
GCCAACCCGTTGGCGGGCGCGGTCGTCTCGAACCCCACCGCGAAGAAGACGACCTCCCGTTGGGGATTCTCCCGAGCGATCCGAACCGCCTCGAGCGGGGAGTAGAGCATCCGCACGTCGGCGCCGCCGGCCTTCGCCTCCAAGAGGCTCTTTCGCGATCCGGGGACGCGCAACATATCCCCATAGGAGCAGAGGATCACTCCTTGTTCCGCAAGCAGGATCGCCTCGTCGATCCGCCGGAGGGATGTGACGCAGACCGGGCAGCCCGGCCCGTGGATCAGCTCGATCTCACCGGGGAGGAGGGAGAGGATCCCGTACTTCACCAAGTTATGCGTCTGCCCGCCGCAAACTTCCATGATCCTCCACGGACGGGTGAGCAGCCCGCCGATCTTGGCGAGCATCCGGCGCACGAGCTCAGGATCGCGGTATTCGGAAAGGAGCTTCATGCCGACGGCCTCCCTTCCGCCTCGGGCGGAGCGGCGTCGGGATCGATCTCCTCGAGATCCCCCATCTCTCGGAGCAGGGCGAAGGTCTTTTCCGCCTCCTCTGCGTCGACGCGGGCGATCGCCAGCCCTACGTGCACCAGGACGTAATCGCCGACTCGAGCTTCCGGCAACAGCTCGAGGTTCACCTCCTTGACCACGCCGCCGAAGCTCGCCTTCCCCATCCGGAAGCCGCCGGGAAAGGGAGTGAACACCTCCTTCAACTCTCCGGGAATCGCCAAGCACATCGTCTGCTCCCTTCCTTTCTCGCAGAGCCGCAGCCCTCAACTCCGCACTCTCCTCAAACTTCCGCTCCCCCAGGCGGAGGCCACCATCTGGCCGAAGGAGATGCTTTCATCATTGGGGGAAAGCTCCCGCGCAATATAGACCGAAATCCGCTCGCCCCACAAAGCTTCGATCAGATCGACCAGGAGGCCGTTCTGAAAGACCCCGCCGCCGAGCGCAACCCGGCGGCAGCCCACCCCCTCCACGATCCGGCCGACGAGGGAGGCGAGCGAGAGGTGGAAGCGCAGCGCGATCTCCTCCGAGGGAACGCCGCAAACCAGATCTCGGGCGATCTCCGCTCTCAGGCCGTCCAAGCCAACTACCCCGCCCGAGGGAAAAGAGGGGAGAGGGTACGGCTCTCGGCCGCGCACCGCGCCGACTCCCCCCAGCGCACGACAGAGCCGGAGAGCGATCCTTTCGAGCCCGCGCGCGGCCTCCCCTTCGAAGGAGACCCGATCGGCGAGACCGAGCAGGCTCGCAACCCCGTCGAAGAGCCGTCCGACGCTCGAGCTTCTCGGAAAATCCCCGCGCGCCAGAAGCGCTCGGTAGATGCGCCGCTCGACCGGCAGGAGCTTCTCCTCCAGCCGCTCCCGCAAGCCTTCCGAGGAATGCCAGAGGCCGAATGCCGAAAGGCGCGGCTCCCGAATCGCCTTTTCGCCAAGGAGGAGGGGAAGATAGTCGAAATGAGCCACCCGCTCCATCCTTCCTTCCCTCCAGAGGAAAAACTCGCCCCCCCAGATCGCCCCATCCTCCCCGAGTCCGGTCCCGTCCCAAATCACGCCCAATACGGGCTCCCGCTCCCAAAGAAGGGAGTGCTCGGCCAAAAGAGACCAGAAATGGGCCCTATGGTGCTGGACCTTCTCGACCCGCAACCCCCATTCTCCCGCCAAGCCCCGGCCCGCCTCGGTCGAGGCGTAGCCGGGATGGAGGTCGACCGCGATCCGCTTCGGCACGAACGAGAGCAGGCGGCGGAGATGGGAGAGGGTGGCACGGAAGTTCTCCTGGCTCTCCCAACTCTCGAGATCTCCCAGCGGCTGCGAGAGGTAGATCTTCCCCTGATGGGCCAGAGCGACGGTCGATTTCTGATGGGCCCCCATGGCGAGGATCGCCACCTCGGGGTCCAATTCGAAACCCTCCGAGAGGTAGAGCGGGGCAAAGCCGCGGGCTCGGCGCAAAAGGATCGGATGTCGAAAAAAAGGGGAAAAGCGGACCACGGAGTCGTCGAGCCGGCTTTCGATCTCCCGGTTGTGGCTGAGCACCGCGTCGACGACGTGGCCGAGCGAGGCCACGATCTCCCTCTCGGTCGCGAGAATCGGCGAATCGGAGAGATTCGCGCTGGTCGCCACCACCGGGCCCGCGAGCCGGTCGAGAAGCAGGGAGGGGAGAGGGGCCGAAGGGAGCATGATTCCCAGGGTATCCTCCTCTGGGGCGACCCCCGGAGCGAGGGAGCCGCCGGCCTCCCGTCGATCGAGGATCACGATCGGCTTCTCGCGGCGGAGGAGCCACCGCTCCTCTTCCGGAGCGGCGCGCGCTTCCCGTCGAATCGACTCGAGATCGGCGAAGAGGAGAGCGAACGGCTTGGTCGGCCGCCGCTTCCTCCGGCGCAGCTCCTCCACCGCCCGCGGGTTGGCCGCGTCGACCAGGAGGAGATAACCCCCGACTCCCTTCAAAGCGACGATCTCCCCCCGCGCGATCCGCCCGGCGGCCTCGTCGAGAGCCGGGATCCCCGAAGCGAGCCGAGCGCCCCCCGAGTCGAGCAGATCGACCCGCACCCCGCAAGTCGGACAAGAGTTCGTCTGGGAGTAGAAGCGTCGATCGGCGGGATCCCTGTACTCCCGGGCGCACTCCGGACACATCGGAAAGGGCTCCATCGTGGTCCGCTCCCGATCGTAGGGTAGCCCCCGGATGATCGAGTAGCGGGGGCCGCAATCGGTGCAGGTGGTAAAGGGATACTGGAATCGACGGTTCTTCGAATCATGCATCTCGCTCCGGCAGCTCTCGCAGAGGTCAAGATCGGGGAGGAGCAAGACCGTCGCTTTCCCTTCCTGGCTGCTCTCCCGGACGACGAAGGAAGAATCGGTGCCGAGCGGAGCCTCCCGGATCTCCGAGTGGGTCACCGCAGCGATCGGAGGATGCTTCCGGAGGAGAGCCTCCCAAAAGCGGTCGAGCGCTTCGCGCTCCCCCTGCACCCGGATGTGGACCCCGTCGAGCCCGTTGCTCACCCAGCCGACGAGCCCCGCCTCGCGCGCCAGCCGGTAGACGAAGGGCCGAAATCCCACCCCCTGTACCTTTCCGTCGAGGTGGATTTGCCGTGCCGCTATCTCCGAGCTCATTCCGCCCACCTTTCTCCTGCAGTTCCTAGCCGCTACACCGCAAACGGTCTTGGATGCGAGGCGGGCGCCGGTCTTCCATAGGAGCTGTCGGAAGAGACCCTGCAAGGAGCGAAAACCAAGCCGGACGAAGCGGATGAGCCCCTGTGGGCACTCCGCACGAGAAAGCCTCTTCCCTATGCAACCTAGACCCCTCCTGCCCAGAGCCAGAAGATCCCCGTTCCGATCGCGAAGCCGCCGGTCGCGAAGCGCACTGCGCGAAACCCCCCGCTCCCTCCCGCCGGGAGGAGGAGCCATCTGCCGAGGATCCAGGAAAAGAGAGCCATCCCAAAGATCGCTCCGAGGCCGAATCCTCCGATATATCCGCCCGCGCTCGCCCGGCTCGGGAGGGCCAGCACAGGGAGGGCCGCCAGGAAATGGTGGCTGCCGGCAATGCCATGGAGGAGACCGATCCAGAGCGGAGCGTGGGGGTGGTGATGGGCTTCGGGCGCCTCGTGGCCCTCGGAGGCGACCTCGCCCGGCCGATGGAGGTGGAGATGGCCATGAAAGATCCCGTCGTGGCAATGGCGATGAAAATGGATCCGGCTGCGGAGAGCCCGCCGGCAGGACCAGAGGCCGATCGCCACCAGGACCAGACCGACCAGCCGCTCGCCCCAATGGGAGAGAAGCGCCGTCGGAACCGCCCCTCGAAGCCAGAAGACGAGCAGGCTCAGGAGCCAGACGCCCCCGCTGTGACCCAGGCCCCAGGAAAGACCGACGCGCCAGGCGTCGACACGCCTCTCGATCGAGAGCGGCGCGATGGCGGCTAGGTGGTCCGGCCCGGTGAGCGCGTGCACGACCCCGGCAACGAACCCCGCCCCGACGGCGGCGACCAGCAAGGGCTGCCCTAGCACCGCTCCGACCCCTCTATCTCTCCCCCACGACCGGTGCCTCCGGTCGTCCCGAAACCTTGGCCCGAAGCCATCCTTCCTCCACCCAGCGGAGCCACTCTCCCATCCCCTCGCCGGTCTTCGCCGAGAGCAATAGGAGATCGAGACCGGGCCGGAGCCTATGGGCAAACTCGGCGCATCGATCTACGGAAAAATCGACGTAGGGCAAGAGGTCTCCCTTCGAGAGGAGGAGAAGATCGGCTCCATGGAAAGCCTCGGGGTATTTCCGGGGCTTGTCCTCCCCTTCCGTCACCGAAAGCATCACCACCCGCTTCCCTTCCCCAAGGTCGAAAAGCGCGGGGCAGATAAGGTTCCCCACATTCTCGATCCAGAGGATCCCCCCGGCGGGAAGCGACAGCTGCTCGAGCGCATGGCCGACGACGTGGGCATCGAGATGGCAACTCCGCCCCGTTTGGATCTGAAGGGCGGGGACCCCTGCAGCACGGATCCGCTCCGCATCGAGCTCACTCTGCTGATCGCCCTCGACCACGGCCATCGGGATCCTCTCGCGAAGTGCCTCGAGCGTGCGGACGAGCAGGGTCGTCTTGCCCGAGCCCGGGCTCGAAATGAGGTTCACCGCAAAGACGCCGCTCCGGCGAAAGAGCTCCCGATTGCGCCGGGCGAACGCTGCGTTGGCCTCGAGGAGATCCGCCTCCAGGTCGATCCGCCGACCTCCGTTGGCCCCGTGGGGATGCTCATGGGCATGACCGAAATGCTCGTGCTTTTCCCCCTCCCCGCCTCCGCATCCGCATGTTGCGCACATCGCTTTCCCTCCCTTGCTTTCTTTCGCCGCAAAGCGGCTCCGCTCAATCGACTTCGATCTCCCCGAGCCGTAGCCCCACATCCTCCTCCAGCATCCACCGATCGCTCCCGCAACGGGGACAGGCTTCTCCGAGCCTCTCCGCCTCTGCTTCGTGCGAACAATCGAGACAGACCGCCTTGGCGGGAACCGCCACTATGTCGAGGAGCGCCCCTTCGGCCAAAGTGCCGCGCGAGACGGCTCCGAAGGCGAAGACCATCGAAGAGGGCTCCACCATCGCCCGAGGCCCCACGCGGAGTTCCACTCGGTGGACCTTCCGATACTGGTGGCGCTCGGCCTGCTCTTTCAAAATCTCGAGGATCGCTTGGCAGAGGGAAAGCTCGTGCATGCGGTCCCTATTCCGGGAAGCCGGCGCCCACGATCTCCGCTTGCCGTTTCGTCTGCCGACTCCTTTCGCGCAAACCAGCGTCGCCCGAACCCAATCCCAAGAGAGACGGCTCGAGCCCACTTCCTGCGGATGATTCCATTCGTTCGGCTCGCGCGGCTTCGACCGCCCGAAGGACTCGAGATAGCGATGCATTTCGATCCCGGTCGAGCGGCCACGATCGTTTCCCGGGTGCTGTCCCCGGGCGGAACCTCCGCCCTGCGTATCCGACGCGAAAGGATGCTCTCGCGCTCGAGTTGGCATGTCAAGTGAGATGCACGAGCGCGGCGGTCGACTGGAACCGATTCCTGAGTGCGGAATTGGTCGCTGCCCGCGTCCTCGCTTCTCCTAGCCGCCAGAGGCGGGAG
>NZ_CABFUZ020000119.1 GCF_902143385.2 Methylacidimicrobium cyclopophantes | reverse complement strand
ATCGGTCGGACGGCCGCCCGATCCGAGCCGAACGATGCGCTTTCCGCTGATCGCGTAAAGAGAGCCTCCCGGGGCCGCCGCCAAGCCCGCCGGATGATCGAGGACGATCTCCCGCACCGCGTTCCCCTCCCCGTCGGTGACGACGATCCGGTTCTCGAAATAGAGCGAGGCGTAGAGGCGCTCTCCCGAAGCCGCCAAACCCATCGTCTGCCGCTGGCACCAGGCCGCATCGAGCGTCCCCTCCTCGATCGCCTTCCCCTCGGGCTCCCGCCGCGGAGGGGCTTTCTTCGGATCGAAGCGGGCGATCGTTCGGTAAGGATCTCCATTCCGGAAGGGGACCTGCGCGCCGGTCTGCGCATCGTAGCGGACGAGCCGTACCTCTCCCGCCGGCACCCCGAAGGCCGAGAGGGCTCCTCCGATCACCATGTACAGATAAGGCCCCATTCGAGCGAGCGGTCCGCCGGCGACGCCGCCCACCCCCCACCGCTTCCGCCCCTCCTTGTCCAAGGCCATCAGAGTGCAAGCGCCTTCGGCCATCGGAGCCGCGATGTAGACCCTCTCGGCGTCGGCGGCCACCGCCATCGGGTTCTCATGGTTGGAGAGCCATCCTCCCCGACCGTCCGGGGTCAGCCACGGAGGAATGCCGGGATTGCCGTAGGTGAATTGATATTCCAAATGGAGCGGGCCGTGGCAGAGGCCGCGCACGCGATAATCCCCCGGCGGAGCGGGGTTCCCCTGGTCATCCCGCCCGTCCCAATAGTCCTCGTTCCATCCCCCCTTCCGAGGATCGTCGGCGATCAGGTTGCGGACCCGCTTTCCCGATTGGGCCTCGATCACAAGGGTCGCAAAGCCGTCGGCGGGCAGCTCGTAGCGGATCGGAACCGAGCCCTCGGTCCGGAAGCGCGCCGCTTCCGATTCTATAGCCGTCTTCCACCTTGCCGCCGGAACCGGAGGCAGGTTTCCTCGGCGGACGAGTTCGACCCTCCCCCAGCTTTCGGTCGATTCCCAAAAAAAGGAGCGGTGCGGATTCTCCGCGTTGACCAGATCGGCATAGCGGTGTTCCGGCCAGTTCCTCCCCTTAGGAGCGCCCCAAAAGAACTCCATCCCGCACCGGAAGGAAGGCTCCGGAGGCTTCCCAGCTTTCGTCAAGATCCCCCAGGGGATCGCCATCTCCTGGACATACCCCCGTCCGTCGGGATCCTTCCGGAAGGCGACGCGGACTCCCTTGGCGAGCGCGTCGTTCAGATCCCGGGCGGACGGGTCCCCCTCCCACATGCCGTAGTGGAGGCTCGCCCACGGCAGCTTCCTCTCCGTGTCGTACCAGGAGGTCAGATGGACCACCTGATCGGTCTGAAAGCGGACCTGGACCGCATCCCCCCGCCAGCCACCCTGGGGATCGAGAGCGGGATTGGTCCAGTTTTCCATCGGGGTCGGATCGCGGAAGCGGAAGGAGAGGTAGAGGTTGGCCGGGTCATGCATCGCGGCGACTCGGACCGAATGGGTTTCTCGCAAGGCCGCCAGGTCGTAGCAGGCCAGAATCGTTCCCGAGAGATCCCAGTCCCCGAGATCTCCGTCGATCCGCACGCCACCCGGCGCGGGAACGGCGACCAGCACGTGATTCTCGGTTTCCTGGGCCGATGCTACGCCCAGAAGGCCGAAAAGCAGCAAAGCCGCCATCCCAAACCAAAGCATTCGTCCCCTCAGGCGGCCCCTTCGGGTACCCAGCGGCTCATCTCTCGGCATGTTGGCGATTCCGGCCCGACGGAGATCCCTCTGCTTGCTCCGACGCACCTCGTTTTATCCCGGAAGCGGTTCTCCCGCGCCCACCGAGCACCGTCGTCTCTCCTGGCGGGCATCAGGCTACCGGCCATCTCCTTGCGTCAGCTCTTCGAAGGGAGGCGATCCAAACCTGCCCTGCCAGTAATCTCGAATCGCCAGGAGTCGCGCATGACGAAGCGCTCGACCGGCGCTTCCCCGCTGCTCCAGGGCCAAGCGTCCGTTATGCAGCAACATGAGGCCCGCGCGGACCCACGCCCGCCAGCGGCTCCCATATGTCTCGGCCATGAGCAGGCCGCTGCGGGCCCATAGGTAGGTAAGAATCGGCTTGGGTGTCCCGCTCGCCGGGTTGACCACGATGGCTCCCCACACGATCGCCGCTTTCCATCCGGCTTTGCGCGCCCGCAGGGTGATTTCCACCTCGTCTCCGTAGGCAAAATATCGTTCGTCGAAGAGCCCGATCTCTTCTAAGCACTCCCGCCGAAAGGCCATGAGGGCTCCGTGCACATAGTCGACCGCTTCGACAAAACCTCTTTTCCGAGGAACGGCGGACAGGATCCTCGCCCCGAGAATCGGCCCATACTTCGGCACCATCGGCTCTCCGTATTCCGGAGAGACGACGCCCAAGCGCCCATCGCGCATCATCGCCTCTTGGAGCATGGCCAAGCAAGATGGCTCCGGAAGCGCGTCATGGGCGGCCACCACGGCGATCGAGCCCATGCGCTCCCCCAGCCACCGCCGCAACCCGGCGTTGAGTCCTCCGCCCCATCCCAGATTGGCCGAGAGATCGAGCCGTTCCACTCCATTCGGCAGCGCCAGGTCGAGCGCTTTCCTTTTTTCCGGTAAGGAGCCGTTATCGATCACGGTGAGCCGGATGGGCACCGTCTGGCCCAGGAACCCTCGCACGGCTCTCGCACAGCCTTCCGGTTCGTTCCAGTGGAGCAAAAAGACTTGGAGCGGTCCTTCAGCGGTGGGCAACAAAAACCACCTCCTCCCCGGAATCCCGCAAGAACCAATTCATCCAGGGGGCAATCGCGTAGCCGTAGAGTCGATCCGCAAGGGGGCAGCGGGTATCGAGCACTCGGCCGCAAGTCTCGATCTGCCGGCTCTGGCTCCGGACCCAGTGGGATTCCGACCAACAAGTAAAAACTCGCGCCTCCAGTTCCGCCTTCCGGCAGAGAATCGCACATCCCGCCGGACTGGGAAGGACCAGGTGCCGCGGCGGCTCCAGTCCGCGCCACGCGCCGCCAAATCGGCGGGCTAGGCTTCCGACGGGATTGGGCGAAATGCTGACGAGGAGCCCGCCGCGCTTCAGGGCCGCTCGAAGCCGGACCAACACGGTTGACGGGTCCGGAAGATGCTCGAGAACATGGCTCATGGTGATTGCGTCGTATGCCTCCGGAGGAAAGGCCGCTTCTTCGAGGGTGGAAGAACGAATCGGGAAGCCCCGCCGGCGCGCCTGCTCTGCGGAGATCGGATCCGGCTCGAGCCCCTCTCCCTCCCATCCCAACGTCCGCATCCGCTCGAGAAAGGAGCCGTCGCCACAACCGACATCGAGCAGCTTCCCACTGGGGAGCCGAGGCAGGAAGCGAACGCGGCGCGGCGCTTCCCTTTCGATGGGTGGGAAGGCCAGCAGCATTTCCCCCAATCTCTCCCAGGGATTTGCCGGCTTTGCCCCGTTATATCCGAACCGTCGTAACGCGGCCTCTTGCGCGGCACCCCACACCCGCGACGGAAGGCTCCGTTCCCCAGCCGGATCGGGAGGAACGCCGGCATGGGTGTAGTAGTTCTCGGGATACAACGTAGGAATCGCCTCCATGGGTGGCCGCGGATCCATCCAGAGCGACCCGCAGCGGTCGCAGCGGCGATAATTCCATTCGCCTTCCACCCCACACACCGGATCCCTGGCCTTCGAAACGACGAGACTCCCAGCGCCCCCGCACACCGGGCAGCTCGAGCGAGCTTCCCATTGCATTATTTAGTCTCCCTTGGGCTGAGGCACTCTTGCAGCCGCACATCCTCAGGCTCCAGGGGCGGCCGAGCGAGGCGGTAGAGGAAATAGCCGATTACGGGAAAAAGGGTGAAAGTATCCAGAGCAATCAAGAGCACGAGCCCGCTCGGCCGCAGGATCGCGACCAACGCGGTGCGAATCGCGACCAGAAAGGCGCCGGCTAGACGGTGGTCCGCCGCTCCTCGCGATGCAAGCACCGTATCGAGACTCACGTAGGCAAGCCCCCCTCCCAGGCCGACCAAGTAGAGGGCAAAGGCCAGAGGATGTAGCAAGCTATAATGTTGCGAGCAACGGCCCGCCACGACGTAGATACCCATCATGACCATTGCGAAGAAGACATAGCCCGCCAAGGCGCCCAGCAGATACCGGCGCTCTGCGTTGCCTCGCCTCGTTCTTGAGGACTGAACGCAAAGATGCCGCCCCACATACTGGTTGATGGGCCCCCAGGCAAAAACGACCAATTGACCGACTTTCTGAAAGATCCCGTACGACGCGATCGCCGCCGGTGCGGCGAAGAGACTCCCTCCGAAGAGGGTCACCGTAGAAGCGAGCCCGCCGAGAAAAACCGACGGCATTGAGGGCAACAGAAAGTCCCGGAGGCGCTGCCGGGCTGCAAGGGTCTCAGCGGGGGAAAAGGAATCCACGGCCGGGCGCTTCGCCCAAGAGGCCACGCCCCACGTCAAGGAAGCCGCTCCGGCCTCCACAAGAAGCAAGGAGGAAAACGCAAGAGTTCCTCGAAGCCAGAGAAGCAGGAGGACCAGCAGGAGCCGACCCAGCGAGGCTACCCCCTGCAAGAGGCAGAACCGATCAATTCGCCCCTCTGCAAAAGCAAGGGAGCTGGCAAGCAGGACCCGAGCCTGGATCAGGCCGACCCCGACAAATCCCGTCAAAAGATAGGGGCTGAGAAAGGGGTTCGGCTGCCTCTCCCAATGGGGTAGCGAGAAGCTGCCGAGCGCCAAAACGAGAAGGACCGAAGGAACTGTCGCCAATGTCCACCGCCAAGAGGCGCTCCGGTAGACGCCGGCCGACTCGGGCCCGCCGCGCGCAACCAGGGTCTGGATGCTCGAACCCAACCCGGCGTCGAACCAACCGGCCGCCAACGCCTGCACCGCCTGGGCAACAGTGTACGCCGCGAACACATCGACCGGGCAATGGGTGACGATCAGTAGGAGACAAAGGAAATTGCCCCCATAGCCGACCAGGTTGCTTGCGAAAAGCGCTCCGAGTCCTCGGCCGTGCCGGGCCACTCGATCCATCATCCACTTACGCACCGTCTCCCCAACCTTTTCTTTCCTGCGACGCGATTTCGGTGCACCGTCGCAACGGCAACTCGTCGTGAGCCTCCCAAAGCCCCTTCGTCATCGAAGAACCCTCTTCCCACGGAGACAGAGCCATCCCGGCCTACGAAACCGCTCCATCAGCCTTTCCGGCTCACGGGTGGCCAGCAAGTTTTCATTTGTCCCTCCTCTTTCAACCATAGGGAGAAGCACCGGAAAGGGGCCTGTCGGCCGCACCTGTACTTGAAAAAGAGAGTAGCCGCAGGCGTGGAGATGCTCTGTGACCGGATTTGGGTGCGGTAAAAAGCATTCAAAGAGCATGTCGCGGACCCTCCCTGCTGCCAACAACGAACCGCAGCCTTCGAATACGCTGAGCTCGTGCCCTTCGACGTCCACTTTCATGACTCCAACCGGTCGATCTTTCAGAAGATTTTCCAGCCGAACCGCCTGAACCAGCAGCGCCGAGTTCCCCTTGCAGAACCCGCCGCTGGTTCGCACGCGGCCCGTTCCACGGTTTCCACCGAAGCATTCCGGCGTCTCGAATTCGATCGATCCGTCTTCGCTTGTCGCCGCAGCTTCCACAGCATCGACTTCGGCAAAGCCCGCGGCAGGCGCCCATCGGCCAATATTTCCCCTAAGCTCCTCAAAAAGCTCGGGATGGGGCTCCCGGGACAAGATTCGACCCTTCCGAACCCGCTCGGAAGGCCATCACGTTGGTCATCAATCCGATATTGGCGCCGACGTCCACGCACCGGTCTCCCGGATCGGTCAGCCGCCAGAGACATTCCAGAACCGGCAAATCGTCTACTCCGGTTCTCCAGATCGTATTCCCGATCCCCTCTCCTATATTCACTCGGATCTCAGAGCCCCAAGGCAACTTCACGATTCGGCATCCGGTCGTCCCTCGCGCCAATCCGCGGACGACCCGAAGAAGAATTTGCCTGGGGCGAAGGAGATATTCGGGAGCAAGAAGCCGAGAGAGTTTCACTACCGTTTGTTCCCGAGATCGGATCGAGCCGCAAAGAGCCGCCCACTGGTTTTTCGGATCGGCGTTGCCATTGGGGCCCCTTCCCTTCCGGACCAGCCGCCGCCTCGAAGAGGCGAGGTTTGCTGCGCCTTGCCTTCAGGCCCGCAATTCTGCGACATAAAATGCCTGGGAATTGCACCACCACGGAGCCCAAGGGAAGGGCGACCTGCCGCGGACGAGAACTTTCCCCTCTCGCGAGAGCCGCTCTTCGAGTTGGCGAAAATCAAACCCCTTGTGACTCCCCTTGCGATCGGAGGCTCGTGGGGCGGGGATCCCCAGAAAGCTCGCCCGCCAGAGCTCGCGGGCCGTGTATTCGGACCACCTCGAAAAGAGAAGGCAGCGGTTGAGCTCCTTGAGCAGGAGAGTCGGACCCCCGATGATCGGAACCGAGAGGATCCAGCGGCCGCCCGGGCGGAGCAGCCGCCGGCTCTCCGAAAAAAATTCGTCGAGCTCGGATTCAAAAAGGTGCTCGAGCACCTCGAAGGCGCAGATCGCATCGCATTGGTGATCCGGGAGCTCGGCAAGGGACCGGACGATGACGCAACCTTCCGACGAGGCTCCTTCCCAGCCGGGATCGAACCCGAAAAGGCGGAGATCGGGCCGACGGAGGGCGCACTGCCGGAGGAAGTGGCCGTCGCCGCAGCCAAAGTCGAGCAGCGCTCCCCGCGGAGGCGCTGTTTCGGTCGCCAACCGCAAGGCGACCGCATGGCGCGTCCGGTGGGAAAAGCGGGCCAGCGGATTCGGGGAGCAGACCGTCTGCTTGGCGTAGGGGACTTCGGCTTTCATTACTGGATCAGGCCAGCCGGATGGAAAGCCGCGCCCGAGCGGTCTTCGGTCCTTCGGGCCTCCACCAGCTGCCGAAAGGAAGCCTCCAGCATCTCGGTGGTCTTCTCAAGGGAAAAGCGCTCCTCGACGAGCCGCCTCCCCCGTTCTCCCATGGCCCGACCGCGTGCCGGGTCCCGCAACAGCTCGAGGCAGGCTTCCGCGAGCCTCCCGGCATCGCAGGGAACCACGAGTCCCGCCTCCGCCTCCCGGACCTCCTGCCAGATGTTCACCTTGTCGGAGATCACGACGGGCAGGCCCATCGCCATCGCCTCCGCCACGGCGATCCCGAAGTTTTCCGTATAGGAGGAGAGGACGAAGAGGTCGCTTTGGGAAAGCCAGGCTCTCTTCTCTTCGCCTACGACCATTCCGGTAAAGAGGGCCCGATTCTCCACGCCCGCTTCCCGAAGCCAACCGCGCACGCGCGTTCCGTAGCCCTCGTTGTCCGGGCCCGCGACCACGAGCACCACCTCGGGCATCCGGCGGGCAATCTCGCCAAAGGCCTTCACGAGCAGGTCGAGTCCCTTCTTGAAGTTGATCCGGCCGAAAAAAAGGAGAACCTTGCTCCCGGCGGGAAGCGGGAGAGACCGAGAACCTTTCGGGAGAGGTTGATACTCCTCCAAGGGCAATCCGAGCGGGACCACCAGAGAAGGCGCGCGGAGCCCCAAGGGGCGAGTCAGATCGGCCTCCTCCTGGCTCGTGTAGTGGATGGCCGCCGCCTGGTTGAGATTGGGCCGCTCCACGAACCCCTCGGAGAGGGCCTTGCGCCAGCGCCGTATCCGATAGAGATAGGGGTCGAGCGAGCCGTGCGGATTGAGGACGTAAGGAACGCCCGCGCGCCGGGCGGACCAGCAGGCTATCGTCGAAGGGAAGCGGTAGAGCGAGAAGATATAGACGAGGTCGTAATCCCGGACGGTTTGCGCGAGGGCCCGGCTTAAAGGGGAAGAGTAGAGGTAAGCGCGCGCAGGCAAAAACCATGGATGGGAGACCGGAAAACAACGGATGGCGAAGCCGCCGCCATCCATTTGTCCCCCTTTGGGAATAGGCGACAAGAGACCGCCCACTTCCGCATTGGTCGTGTAGACGACCAACCGGTTGCCCCGCCGGGCGAGCTCCCGGCACATGTTGAGGCAAGCGGGCGTCGTCCCTCCCCAGCGGGGAGAGAGGCTGGCAATGACTACGAGGAGGCGCATCTGCGGGGATTGATCCTTCCGGGCTGCAGATCCGGCCCACCCGAGCGGGGAGAGGCGCGGACACCCACATCCCTCGCCAACTGGGCTTGCTTTGGAAGACGGCTGGCGGCAAAGCAAAAGCCGACGAAGAGCCAGCCATAGCCGTTTGCCGTTCCCTGGCCCGTCAAAAGCCCGTAAAAAAGGGTGGGAGCGATGAAGGAGAGAAGGAGCATCGGCAACGGGCTTCGAAGCCGCCGCGCCGCCTTCCAGGAGCGTACCCCCAAATAGGCGAGCAGGCCGAAGCGATAGAGCATATAGAAGAGCCCGATCACCGGTCCAAGCTCGGCGATATGCCGGGTCCAATCCGCCTCGGCATCATAGGGAAGCTCCGCCATGCCCAACCTCCCCGCCGCGTTGCTGGCAGAGCCCAATCCAAATCCCCATAGAGGGGTGTCATCCCGAACCCGCCAAAATTGGGTCATATCGTAGGCGATCCGACTTGTCATAAGGAATCCGCCTTCCCCTTCGTTGGCACCCGTCCATCGGGTTGCCATCGCCTCGATGACATCCGGAAAGGCTACCGCCGCAAGCACACCGCTGATTCCCACAGCGACCACCAGGGCCATGAGGGTACCGATCGCGCGACGGAGCTGCCCGGCGGAGGCGAAGGCAGCAAGCCCTGCGCAGACGCTCACCGCGGCCCCGAGATATGCTGACCGACTTCCCGAAAGCAAAAGATTGACGAGGACCCCGAGTGTAACGACCCACACGGCGGTGGGGCCGATTGGCCGCTCGGAAGGCCGACGCAGCCAAAAGGACAAAAGAAAGGCGACACAGCTCCCGACGAAGAGGCTTTGTCCAATCGAGCTCGAAAAGGTTCCGGACGCACGTTCGATCTCTCCATAAACGCCAAGATTTTCGAAAGCGTTCTCTCCCTCTCCCAAACCAGCGTTAAGCGGCGAACTCGCGGGAGCGTGAGCCTGGAGCAAGCAGAGAGGAGCAACCAAGACGGAGAGGAAGAGGGTCCGCTTCGCGATCGCCTCGATCTCCTTCGCGCTCAGGACCCGCTCGCAGAGGAATGCCAGCGGGATATAGAGAAAGTAGTTTCGCCAACTGTAGAGGATCATGATCGGGGACTGGTCTTGCAGAATCCCGAAGATGCCGATGAGAGCTCCGATCAGTGCCAAGGGAGCCGCAAGCAGCAGCATGGGAGAAGGACGAGACCAGAATTCAATCCGGGCCGCCAGCAAATAGGCGAGGAGCACCAACGGATCCTTGAGGAAGAAGAGAAGCTTCTGGTAATTGGGAAGAAGCCACTTGCGAATCGCCCCTTCGAAAATGAGAAGCCAATAGATCCAGGTGATCAACCGGACGAGCAGAAGACGATTCCGCTCGGCCCTCGGAAGGATGGGAGAGCGGAAGCCAGGGCTACGCAAGGGAAAGAACGTCATCGATGATGCCAAGGTATCGTTCGGCGACGGCTACGCTGGTCCGTCCCCGGAGATGTTCCGATGCAGAAGCCAAAAGGCTGGCGGCACGCCCAGAATCCGTGAGGAGCTCCCGAATTCGAGCCGCAAGCGCACGGCAATCGCCGTTGGGAAAAGTCAAGCCGCAGGAACCGATCGCCTCTTTCAGTCCTCCCCCGTCCGAGCCGATCACGATGCAGCCGCAGGCAATGCCTTCCAAGGCCACGATCCCGAACGGCTCCTGCCAGACCGAGGGCACGACCAGGATTCGATGCTCCCGCATGAGCTCCGCCACGACGCCCGCTTCCTGAGGGCCGAGAAACTCCACATGGCCGTCCATTCCGAGGCGGCGACTCACGGCTTTCGCCTCCTCCAGGAGCGGTCCGCCGCCCACAAGGGTCGCTGCCGGACGCAATCCCTCTTTTCCCAGAAGCTCCAGAGCCTCCAAAAAGAGCAGCGGCCCCTTCCCCTGGTGCATGCGACCCACGAAAAGGCAGTCTCGACTCCTTTCCTCCCTCCCCGTATTCCAAAACATCTCTTCGTCATAGGGGCTGGGCACAATCTCAGAAGGGACCGGCAAATGGCTTGCAATCGGCTCGCTGATCGAAATGCAGCGCCCGCAACGTCGAAACAGGGAGCGGCGAGCTACGCCTCCGATTCCCGAAAAGGAGAGCCAGTTGTGTACCGCGATGACGAAGGGCTTCCTCATGACCAACAAAGGCCACCCAAGGCGCAGGCTCGGGTGATTCTGCAACACGCAGCGCGCGCGACTCACCAGTGCGGCCAGCTCCACGCCGGAAGCGCCGCGCACAATGGGATAGGGGAAAGGCTCCTCTCCTTTATAAGCCGTTTCCGTAACCACCGCAACCGACCGGCCCGCCTGCTGAAAGCGCCCTGCAAGCATCCTCGTTACCGCTTCGAGGCCACCGAGCCGTGGCCAGAAAGAGTAGCTCGTTAACAGGATATCCGTATCGAGAGGCGTTGCTCGCGGAGCCGCGCCGGACCGCCTATTCGAGACCAGGGCTGAACAGCGATTTTCGATGGCCATGATTGGGAGTCGCGCAACGCTCGTTTTGCAATTCCGGATCGCAAGGGCAGCGCAAACCTTTTAGAAGATTCAGCTGATTAACCTTCGTGAGCGTTCCTGCCAATCTGCCCTTTCACATCGGTCCTCTTACCATGCACCGGAACAAGAAAAATGCACTCCGCCACACACGCTCCGGCTTAAGACTGAACGAATCGAACGCAAGAAATGAGCCAACGATGCGCCGCCGATCGACACGCACCGCAACCTCTCCTTTTCACGCGCCTCGTTCTACTCTGCTCACCTGTGGCTCACACGCCTCCGTCCCGTAGGCTGCTTCCCACGCGCAGCGGGCCGCCGCGTGTAGACCCCGTGCCCAGGCCTCCGGGCTGAACCGCTCGACGATCTCCCGAGAAGCTCTGCCCATGGCCTCCAGGTCCGATGAACTCATCGACGCAACACGCTCCAGAAGCCGGGTAAGCCCTGCGACGTCTGTAGGCTCTACAAGGAACCCATTTCGCTCCGAAACCAGGTCGGGGACGCACCCGCACCGGTCCGAAATCAAAACGGGGAGGGAAGAGGCCATAGCTTCGTTGACCACAAGCCCCCACGGCTCTACGAGGCTAGGCAGGACGAAGCAACCCGCCAACGCGTAGTACGGAGGGAGATCCTCGTTTGGAACGAACCCTCGGAAAAGGATTTTGGGCAATCGATTTGCCCGTGCTTGCCGTTCGAGCTTCTCCCGAAGGGGTCCATCCCCGAGGATCACGAACCCCCAATCGCTCGAAGACGAACTCCGGTAGCGCCGATAAGCCTCCAAGAGGCGTTCCACATTTTTTTCCGACGCTAGGCGTCCCACGAAGACAAAATAGCGTGGCGGCACACCTAGTCGCTCTCGCCATGCCCGCTCAGCTTGCCGCACGCGTTGTACTTCTTGCGCAAACCACCCATTGTCGACGACCGAGTGAGGCGCCCACATCCGCTCGCGGGGGAAGCCTAGCTCGGCCAGATAGTCTCCATGGGATTTCCCGCCTACCAAGGCCGCATGGTAATGGCGCGCGATGATCCACCCTTTGATCGCTTCCTTCCATGGCAGCCGTCTTTTATCTTGCCGAGCTGTTTCGTGCATCAGCACCGATCCTCGTCGGGTTCGCATGGCCCATAGAGCCGCTCTCCGCATGAATCCCCATCCGTAGCCGATGGTGGCAACAACATCCGGCTCTTCTTCTTCCAGTGCCGCGACAAGATGATCTCCGATCCTCCGAGACGGCAATTGCTCCCACGAAGCTCCGCGAAAGAGGGTTCGAATCGGGATTTCCCGCCGAGAATCCTTGGTCCACGGATGGGTCCCCTGATGGTCGGCAACCTCGATGCAAACAGGAGTAATCGAACGGATTGCAGCCAGCGCCTTCGCCCGCGCTACATGGTAAGGACCGAAATTACAATAGACGACCGCTAGCTTCACGTCGCGCTTTCCCTTCCCTCGTCGGTATCCCTTCCGGGCTTTTCCCATCAATGCTTATCCCACTAAATCTCGTAGCGCAATTTCCTCGTGACCCAAGGCAATTGTTCTGGTGCCAACCCCGGCAAAGTCTAAAAACACGGCCTAAGAGCATTCTCCCACCGGGTAAGAAGAGCGAAGTGGGCGAGTGCCGGCCGTTACCGAGGGTTGCAGAAGGCGTTGGCAGCATTCGTTCATCTGCCGTCGTGCCTTAAACCAATTTTTCTTTACTCCGCAGCGCGGACAGACACAGCCCGTCCAGCTGCTTGTCCGGTCCCGAGATTGACAAACAAGACGTCTTCGTCGGATCTATGCTCACGAAATTCCTCCAACTTCTCTAGGAATCCCAGTCTTGCGGTCCGGCAAGCCTAACAAAGCGTGACGGAAGTCTCCGCGATACACAGAAACCGGATACGACCGGACGGAGAATAGGAGTTCATGGAATGTCTGCCCAGGAATCGACCTGCGACATCCCCAGATACTCCCCCGATGGAGCAGGCAGGCGGCATCGCACTCCTGCGGTTTTTTCTTGAGCAAGAAGACGGATTGCCAACATGGGGCCGCATCCGCAATGCGTTTCCCTCCTCCCTCCTTGCTTAGCAAAACCTTGGCAACGCCTTTTCGTCGATTCGCGCCAGCTCAAGCTTCCGACCGCCCGTTTTCGGAAGCCCCAGACCCTGATGCCGCTTCGCATCGTGAAATCCTCCAGCAACTTCTTGCCGCAGCTGGTAGGGCAGGCGACTTCCCTTCGTGCCTGAATGATCACAAATGGGATCGAAAGCGTCTCCTCACGTTTTAAAAATCGACAACCGCGAAGAGCCGACAATCCTTTTCGCTTATTCGGACCCGCGGTCCTTGTATGCGATGCAAATGCATCATTCTTCCCGCTCCTCCCCATCGAGCGCAACGTAGAGAGATCGACCCAAAATCGAGCCAGCGGGCATAAGCCGCTTCCAGCCACGCCGCCCGGGCGGATTCCCTGTCGACGCAACTCGATTCGCAAAAAATAAACCATACGTAGTGGACTTGTTACGAGCTTCGCTAGCCCCGAAAAGCCCTCCAGAATTCTGTCTGGTACCCTCAGACGCTTGGAAGAATCAAGCGCCGCGGAGCCCTTCGGCCCACGCCAAATGTTTTAAAGTAATCGAGCATTGCGTCCGTCACGATTCAGGGAAATGCTCAGCAGAGTGGCGCGCGGACGCAAGGCCCTTACGTAGCGCTCTACGCTCGCGCGCGGATTACCGATTCAGAAGACGCTCTGCTACGCGATTGAGAGTGATCACCTTATAAAAGCATGCGCATCAATTCGACACTCTCGATTGTTCCTTACGGTACGAAACAGCCGAATTTCCCAGATGCTGCGACCCCCGATCACGGGTTCGGTGTCCTCGTCCTCCCGCCCCAACTTTCGCATCACGGCGAGGTAACGACGGTTACCGGTGCCAATGTCGAAAAGCTTTGCCTTTCCCGGGAAGAGAAAACGCACCAGCCGTCTGAGGGAATCCTATGTCGTTTGACAATTCAAGCATCCGAGACCCGGAATGTAACAATCCAAGATTTGGCAACTAGATTTTCTCCGTAATCGCCTATTCCTGTCTCACCAAGAGCCTCGATTGCACATGCGCCGGACCTTTTTGTCCGAGACATCCCATGAGCAGACCCTGGACCGCCCTCTGGAAAAGGTGAAAATCTCCCTCGCAGACCAGCCGGAAACCTTCGCGTAGAAATATGGGAAGCCGCACGAGAACGAAGAGAGCACCCAACCAAGGGCCGTAAGCCTTACCGGCGTAGAGCCACTGATTGCGCCAGAAGTAGTAATGCCCCGTCTCCGACTTCGCATTCTTCCCGTCTCGCACCTCTCCAGGATGATGCCGAATGGAGATGCAGTCGATTCCCGCCACTCGGAAACCGGCGCGTCGGGCGCGCAGACAATAGTCGATTTCTTCCCAATAGAGGAAGTAATCCTCATCGAATAGCCCAATTCGCTCAATCACCTCGCGCCTAATCAAGCTGCAAGCGCCGTGCGCGGCTTCCGTCCAGGAAATCCCCGGGGCCTCTTGCGATGGACAAGGCCATCCCCAGAGATTTCGCCTCCTTCGATTGGTCACAACCCATTTGCCGTCGACCGTCGGCTCCAAAATGCGAGGATCTGCAATTCCAATGGGATCCGCACTATGCTTGACCACCTCCTCCAGCATTCGATCGAGGAATCCCGGCTCTGCGGTGATGTCGGGATTGAGGAGCAGAAAAAAAGGAGGACGATCCGATCCGAAAGCTCGGATCCCCACGTTGAGTCCAGCCGCATACCCTACGTTACCGGTCTCGATGATCTGTACCGATCCCGCAGCTTTGGCACGTACGAGAGCAACGGTCCCGTCAGTCGAGCCCGTATCGACGAAGACGACCTTCTGAAAGCCTTCCGCGCTCGCCTGCGAAAGCAGGGCCATGAGACCTTCAATCCACGGAACCGAGTTCCAGGTGACGACAACCGCGCCTACTGCGGAACTTCTTGAGAGGGGGATCGCTATCCTCTGCTTCGCTTCCTTCGCAGGGTCTCCCGCCGCTCGATCTTCTCCCGACAACTCTCTCATCGTGCGTTCGCGCCGAACGAGCCGGGCACCCACACCGCTGACACCCTTGCCGCCGCTCATCTGTGGCTCCGAAACGAGGCACACTCGCTCGCAGGCCTTTAACGATCTCCTTTCTATCACGTGTTTCTTTCGACCGTTAACGCCGACCGGGTCGCGAACAGGTTCCCGTACAACACTGAGAGCCTCTGCGCATAGGAATTCCAACTCAAGCCCTCGGCCTTCCGGAGGGCGTTCTCCGCCATTAAACGCCGGAGCTCGGGGTTGCGATAGAGCGTCTCCAGAGTTTCGGCGATCCTTTCGGGAGAACGGATGGGCACGACGAAGCCGTCGACGCCGTTTTCGACTATGTCCGCTGCCCCAGTGTTTTCCGTAACGATCACGGGCAGCCCGGAGGCCATCGCTTCTCCGCAGACGTCCGCGAACCCATCTTCGATTGAAGGGAGAACAAACACCGACGCTTGGCGATAAAACGATGCCACTTCATCGAACGAGCAGTATCCCAAATACCGAAAGAGTCCGCCGAACCGCCGAAGAAGCGGCCGCATCGCCTCGTCGATCACCCCAAGAAGAAGGAGCTCGGCCCGAGGCAATCGAAGCCTCCTCCAGGCTTCCAACAAATCCGCCTGCCCTTTGCGGGGGCAGATCTGGCCGACGCAGAGCACCCGAAAAACGTCATCTCCCTCGCCATTCCACTGCGGGAAAAACTTCGCTAGATCGACCCCGTAGGGAAGGATCTGGATCCGCTCTTCGGGATATCCGTGCGAAGCGAAGGAACGCCGCAGCCAGTGGGAAGCAACTAAGAGAAAGTCGCTCTTCTCTACCTCTTCCACGATGTTCTGCCACTCCTCCCGGAAATAGGTTCGCTTAGGCAAGCCGAGACGATCCTCTTCCTCCTTGAACAGCCGCTCGATGTCGCGCGGATGGGCATTGACCGGTTCCCCTATGGTGCAACTCCCTTCCACTCTGGCTCGGGTTAAGATTCGCTTGGCCGCTCCATGAAGCAGCACATGCCAGAGGTCGGCTCGCTCCCAGCGACGCAAGACTCCTGTCTCCCAGAGAGCATTGTATCGAGGAATCATTGCAGCGGCCCGGTTGCCAAACAGCTTTCCGTGAAGGCGTGCCAAGCATTCTTTTCCCCAGAGATTGACTTCGGCATCGGCTTCCGGAGGGAGAATCCGCCGATCAAAGCGGTGCGAATAATAGAATCGTTGGAGGATTCCTTCTTCCCAGAGGCGCGAAACGTAGTTTTGATAGTGAAACCGCCCTGACACGGCAATGTTGACCGAAAATGCCTTCACCTAGCCCCTTGCGCCATCCCTGGCGTTTTCAGATCGCGTCTTACCGCATCGCACTTTACGGGCCCTCGATCGCGGCTGTCTCTGTCTCATTGTTGCCACCCATTCCCGGAAGTTCCTTCCGAATCATCCCTCTCCCGTCCCCCTTGGCGGAAAAACCCTATTTTTTCTGAATTCGATTCCTAGAGCCTCTGCGCGATGCAAATACATTCTTCACCGTCCTCGGGATGAAAAGCGACCCGGAGAGGGCCGCCGACGTAATCCAACCATCGTGCATAGCCCGCTTCGAGCCAGGCCGGCCAGCAGGCTTTCGTGTTGCAGCGGCTCCATTGCCAGGAGAGACCCATGTGCATCGGGCTTGTCCGGCACTCCACCTTGACGGGCAGCCCCCTAAGAGCTGCGCGGTAGCCTACGAGACTGGGTAGAATCAAATGGCGAGGCGGCTCCAGCCCACGCCAGACACGCTGAAATAGCCGAGCGTTCCATCCCGCAGGGTTTGGGGAAAAGCTGACCAAGATTCCCCCGGCTCGCAATGCTGAGACGCATCGCTTTAAAGCCGCCCGCGGATCGAGCAGATGCTCGATGACGTGACCGAGCGTGATCGCGTCGTAGGAGTCCGGTGTAAGCGATATATCCTCTATTCCACCGTGCCTCACGGGAAGGCCGGACTTCACCGCTCCCTCGGCGGCTCGACCGTCGGGCTCGATTCCCTCTACTTCCCAGCCCAACTCCCGCATCATCCAAAGGAACTCCCCGTTGCCGCTTCCCACGTCGAGCAACCTCCCCCCTCTGCGAAAGGGAAGAAATCGCACCATTCGTCCCGCGGGAAAGAGAGGCAGGAGTCTTGCCACTCCCCTCGGCAAGCGGTGCTTTCCGGCCCGTTGCCACCATTCTTTCGGAACCGTGTAGCCCAAGCGGATCTCCAGCAAAGTCAATCTGGCCGGCATCGTAATCCGCCCCAGCGCATGGCCGGCGACCGGACCGGAAAAGGCGGGAGCTTCGTGGGTGTAGTAGTTTTCAGGATAGAAGGCGGAAATCTCCTCCGGTCGCGGCAGGGGATCCATCCAGAGCGAGCCGCATCCGCTACACCTCCGATAGGTCCAGCTTCCGGCTATTCCTAAGAGAAGATCCCGGCAATTCTCGAGCGCTCTGTCCGGATTGCTTCCACATAGCGGGCAATGCGTCATTCGGCTCCTATAGCGATGTTCGGCATCTTTCGTACTTGGCCAAGAAGCTGCTATGCCCCTCCCAGTTGACTCCGAGCTCGTAAACCGCCCTTGCCCGCCGCCAGCTCCCCTGCCCGCCCCATCACCACGACGGCCGCCGCCACGTAGAGCCAGTTGGCCATGATGCTCAAGTCGAAATTCGCGATCCCCTGGACGGCGGCGGCGACCAGGGCGATGAGCCCCCCAAGGACGAGCCTCTGCCGGGAGCGGCCTTCGGCTTTCGTGAGCGATCTTGAGCCGGCAAAGACGAGGGCGGAAAAGAGCCAGAGCGCCAAGCCGAGCCCGACAAGGCCCGTATCGCAGAGGAGCTGGACGAAGTCGCTCTCGGCATGGGTCACCGCGTGGTTCCCCGGAAAGACCTTGCGCACCAAGTTGAATGCGGGCTCGAAGGTCCCCATTCCGCTTCCCGCTAGAGGAAAACGTTTCCAGAGCCCGAGCGCCTGGCTCCAGATCGCCAAGCGGCTCCCCTCCTTGGGATCCAAGGCTTCCCCGACGAGACGCTCGGTCGCGCCCAGAAAGAGATCGGCCGAGATCCAGAGGGCGGCGAGGAGCCCGGCGACGGTAAAGCCCGCGACCCCGAGCAAGCCGCTCCGCTCTTCCCGGCCGCGGGAGGCGAACCAGAGCGCCATGAGGAGAAGGGCCAGGAGAAGGCTCGCAAGCGCTCCACGGGACTTCGAGGTGAGGACACTCGCCGCCATGATCAAAAGGAGCAAGGGGAGAAAGAGCCGCTCGAAGAGTTCCCGCACGGGCATCCGGACCCAAGCGCGCCAGTCGAAGCGCTCGCCCTTGGGCCTGCGGGCGGCTTCGGCCGAAAGGAAGCCCAAGCCCAGAGGAATGATGAGCAAAAGGAGCCCTCCCATGTGGGTCCGATTGACATAGGGACCAAAGGTATCCCCCCCTTTGACCGTCCGGACCCAGTAGATCGCCCCGTTCCAGGTCGCCCTCTGAACGATCGCGAAGAGGGTGAGAGCCGCTCCGTTGCCGATCATTACCAGAAGGAGCCGGCGGAGCCGGTCCCGATCGGTCACGACGTTCCAGAGAAGAACGGTGTACAACGCGATTCCCGCAAATTCCCATAGGTAGCGCCGGGTCTCTTCGGGATCGACGGAGAGAGCAAAAAAGAATGGGCTTCGGGTGCCGAGAAGATGGGCGCTCTCTTGCTCGAGCCGAAGGCGCTCCGGGGAGAGCAACGCGACGAGATTCGAGGGAATCGGAACCGCCTGGAAGGCCACCCAGGCCAATACGCAGGCGGCCGGC
>NZ_CABFUZ020000118.1 GCF_902143385.2 Methylacidimicrobium cyclopophantes | reverse complement strand
GACCGCCCGGGCGACGATCCGCAACTTTGGATTCATCAGGCGGGCGGTGAGGACGATCAAAAGGTTCTCGGCGTCCGAGCTTGCGCAAGCCACCAGCCCTTTCGCGTGAAGGATCCCCGCCATCGTCAAGACAGATTCGTCCGATGCATCCCCCACGAGGGCTGAGACTTCCGAGCGCTTGAGCTGAGAGACGGGCTCGGGATGGGAGTCGATCACGACGACCCGTAAGCCCTGATCGATCAACTCTTGAGCGACATGGCGTCCTACCCGGCCATAGCCGCAGACCAGATAGTGGTCCTTCATCCCTTTCAACATTCGTCTTTCTCGGCGGCCTTCAAGAAAATCCCGCCACTCTCCGGAAGCCAGATATTCGACCGCTGTTCCCGCGGAGTAGGCCGCAAGGACTCCTCCTCCCGCAATCAAGCCGATCGTGAAGAGCCGACCTTGGGGGGAAAGGGGGTGGACCTCTCCGAAGCCCACGGTGCTAAGGGTAATAACGGTCATGTAGAGGGCGTCGAGAGGCGACATCCCCTCGAGGGCCCAATAGCCGAAGCTTCCGACCACCACCAGCAGGAGAAGAATGCTCAGAGCGCCCAGAAAGCGGTGAAAGGGATGGCGAACGGGTGGCTGCCAAGGGGTCGAGTGCGAAACGGGAGGGGGCGAAGGAACCGGCATCGGCTATTGTTCTTCCTTGCAAAAAAGAGAGGGCGAAAGCCGGTGAGCCGAATCGAGGGTCATGCGCAGTGGAATGGCTCGTCCCTATCCGACCATGCCCTTAGACCACGGGCGCGTCTCCCCACAAACGCTCGAGCTCGTAGTGCGCCCGCTCCTTTTCGAGAAAGATATGGACCAGGAGCGATCCATAGTCGACCACGACCCAGTGGCTAGCGGGAGAGCCTTGGAGCGAGCGCGGTTGGAGGCCGTGAACCTTCTGCACCTCCCGCTCGAGAGAGGCAACCAGTGCCTTGAGCTGCGGCGGCGAAGCCGCGGAGCAGATCAAGAAGAAATCCGTGAAAGCGGAAAGGTTCCGGAGATCGAGGATCACTGGTGCGATCGCTTTCCCTTCTACGGCGACATCCCGGCAAAATCGGGCCAATGCGAGCGAATCTTCCATCAGGCGGGGCTCTTCTCGTACAGCCGTCGTTTGGCGATGTGGGCGGCCACCGGCCGAGGCACGAGGTGGCCGACGGGGAGGCCGTTGGCGGCGCGTTCGCGGATCTCCGTCGAGGAGATATCGACGAAGTGGGGCGAAGGGAGAATCGCCATTCCATGTTCCGGAACGAGGTTGGCGTAGCGTGGCCGAGGGACGACCAGAAAGGTGACGAGCTTTCGAAGACGCGAATAGTCCTTCCACGAGGGGAGGCTCTGCGCTTGGTCCGAACCGATGAGCCAGAAGAGTTCCGCCACCGGGAAGCGGCTGCGCATCTGCTCTGCGGTGTCAACGGAAAACGAAGGCCCGCCACGCACCAGCTCGCAATCCGAAAGAGAAAAAGCGGACCAACCCCGGATCGCCCGGCGGATCATCGCAAGGCGCTCTTCGCCCGGAGCGACGGGAGGGTCCGACTTGTGCGGGGAAAGGGAGCAGGGAATGAAGAGGATGCGATCGAGGCGCATCTGCTCCAGAGCATCCCAGGCGCCGATGAGGTGGCCATGGTGGATCGGGTCGAAGCTGCCTCCGAAGAGGCCGAGGCGAAGCGGGCGAAGATGTTTTTTTGCCGTCGGGCCTGCGTTGCGCATCGGGAACTTGCTCTTGTTTTCGGAAATCTGTTAGCCTCTTTGTTGGATCACGTCAAACGGGCCGTGGCGCAGTCTGGTAGCGCGCTTGCTTGGGGTGCAAGAGGTCGCGAGTTCAAATCTCGCCGGTCCGAGTGTTTTTCGCACGGCTTCCGCCCACCGGGGAGAGTCGATTGGCCGTTTGGACGAAAATGGATGCCGAAATAGCGGGCCGGCATGGCCGCTCGAGCGGGCGATTCCAAAGAAGGAGCCGGTCTGCGGAGGATCAGGCGGAAAGATGAACGACGACCGATATCCAGATATCGAGCGGCTCATCGAGCTCGATTTCGTGCGGGCAACGGAAGCGGCCGCGCTCAATGTCTTCCACTGGGTGGGTCGCGGGCAGAAAGAAAAGGCTGACGCGGCGGCCTGCGATGCGATGCGGGGCATGTTCGACCTAATGGATATTCGGGGCGAGGTGGTCATCGGAGAAGGGATCAAGGACAACGCTCCGGGAATCTTCAAAGGCGAGAAGCTGGGGAAGTGGGGGCCGACCGCTCCCCGATACCACATTGCGGTCGATCCGATCGACGGAACGACCAATGTTTCGAAAGGAGCGGGCAGTTCGATATCGGTGATCGCGGCCGCTTCCCCGGAGCCGGGAGCGGCGGACGCCCTGAAGGACATCCCATCGTTTTACACGATGAAGATGGCTTACGGCCCTCAGGTGAAGAGCTACGTCGAAAGGTTGGGGGTCGACTGCTTGCATCTCAAGAGTCCGATCGACGAGATCTTGCCGGTCGTCGCGCGGGCGTTGCGAAAGCGGGTCCGGGACCTCGTCGTCTGTGTGCTCGATCGACCGAGGCACGAGCGGCTGATCGAGGAGATCCGCTCCGCCGGGTGCGGCCTGCGCCTGATTTCGGATGGGGATGTGACGGCCGCGATGGCCCCCTCGATGCCGGAGGGCCACATCGATGTCTATCTTGGAATTGGGGGAGCTCCGGAGGCGGTGCTGGCCGCAGCGGCTATCAAATGTCTCGGCGGGGAGATGCAGGTGCAGATGTGGCCGAGGGATGCGACGGAGCGGGAAGCCTTGATCGAGCAGGGCTACGGTGCGGAATTGGATCGGGTCTTCTATGCGGATGACTTGGCGAAAGGGAACAACATTCTCTTTTGCGCCACCGCCATTTTGGAATGTGCGGGTATGGCCGGCATCCGCTTTACGCGCAGCCATGCCGTCACTCATTCTCTGCTCGTCCGTGCGAAGAACCGAACCATCCGATGGATTCAGACCTATCACGATCTCCGCTACAAGACCATTCGACTCCGAAGTCTCGCCAAAGAGCGCCCTCTCCATGAGGGGAGCTGAAAGCCGCCGCGCGCGAAAAGGTCGAAAGGGGAGCGCTCTTCAAGAAGATTGTCTTTCGATCTCCCGTAGCGCCTCCTCCGTATGGGTTTCCGGATTTACCTTTGCGTTATGCCAGACAATCTTCCCATTGCGAATTAAAAAGGACTGCCGGGTCGCGTGACCGTTTTTCTTCGTCACGCCGAAGGCGTCGACGATCTTGCCCTCCGGATCGGCGAGCAGGGTGAAGGGAAGGTGGTACTTTTCGGCGAAACGCTTTTGCGCGGAAACCGTGTCCATGCTCACTCCGAAGACGCGCACGCCGTGATCGATGAACTTTTTGTAGGCGTCCCGAAGCCCGCAGGATTCCTTCGTGCATCCCGGTGTATCGGCCTTGGGATAGAAGTAGAGCAGAACGATTGCGTTCCGCGAGGCTTCCTCCAAGTCCACGGTGTTCCCGTCTTGATCTACTGCTTGCACGGCCGGTACGGCCGCGCCTATCCCGAGCGGCTCTGTCGCTAAGTTCGTATTCACGAAAGAAATAAAATGCGAAAAGGGTGATGACACCAAGGACTTTCTTCCGGAAATGCATCGCGACCTCCGATCCGGTCAGGCCCGGCTTCTCGTCGTCCTTGTTTTTTGCGTCCGATTCGGCCTCCGATCCTTGGGAGAAGAAATGGGTCGTCGGCTCGACAAGGCCGAATCGCGGGGATGCGTAGGATCCGGAGGCCGGCTTTTGGATCTTTCTCCCGGCGGGTCGAGGAAGCGCGAGACGGCTCCATAGAGAGGAAAGGAACGATGCCTGGGAAGAAGCGGTTGACGAAAATTCGGCGTGTGGTTCGATGTGAATGCATGAATGGAAGAACGGTTCTCGGAATGGGCGTTGCATTCTTCTTAGGGATGGGGGCGCTCCGCGCCGGAGAGCCGCCGGCCGGCGACAACCCGCCGACTTCTCCTTCGGCGAATCCCCCGAGTAGCTGGCAGGAAAGGCTCGCGGATCTTTTGAAACGGGATTCGGAGCTCAACGGGAAGATCGATCAGCTCGATCAGGCGATCCGGGAAAAGCACGACGAGCTCGCCCGATCCCTTGCCAAGGAGTTGCGCAACGAACGATCCGCTTTCCATCAGGATCTGAAGCAGATGAAGGAGGCGCTGCAAGCAGGAATTCGGGGTGCCGCGAAATCGCTCGGAAAGGGTGCTGGACAGATCAAGGAGGAAGCCGCAAAGCTGCAGGAAGCGCTCGATCGGGCGGCTCAGCAGAAGGAGACGGCTCCCGCGCCTGCGCAGCCGGAGTAACCCGCCGCCTAATCGGCGGGCCT
>NZ_CABFUZ020000117.1 GCF_902143385.2 Methylacidimicrobium cyclopophantes | reverse complement strand
CCCCAGCCGAAATCGGCAGGCGGTTCCGGCGGCAGCAGAGCCCATTCGACGATCCAGCGATAGGGGAGGTTGGGGCCGAACATTTCCCACTGGAGCTTCGCGTCCAGGAACGACCGGGTCGCGATCGAGGAGGGTTGCTGATCCACCGAGCGCTCCCGGTTCCACTGAACCGCACAGCAGAGGAGGAGCGTGCGAGCCGGCAGAGAATTCGCTCCTTGATAGACGCCTTCGATCCAATCCGGTCGAAGCCTCACCCGCGAGCCGGAAAACCGCGTGATTCGTTCTTTCAGGAAGGTGGCGGCTTCCGATGTTTCGATCTCGCGGAGCAAAAGTGGCGGCGAGAGAAGGCCTCTCTGCTTCTCGGACCAAAAAGGGAGAACGGAGCTTTCCCAGCGGCCGAGGTGGGCACCCAGCAAGAGGAAGGTTGGCGGACTTTCGCACAGGGTCTCGAGGAGCCGGCCGGCCGATTCGGCCAAAGGCCGCTCGACCCCCCAGGCATCCGCATTGTCGAAGGCGAGCAGGAACGGCTTGGAAAGGCGGCTGAGTCGGAGAAGATCCTCGATCCGCCGCCGGGAAAGCCCATTCTCGTCTTCGGGGGGCTCGGCCGCCTCTTCCCGAGGTGCCACCGTCAAATTGGCCCGGATCGCCTGCGCCCAATCGACGGGCTCACCAAAAATCCAGCGGCGACATGCTTCCTGGACGACTCGATCTTCGATTCGGACGGCTAAGCCATGAATTGCCCAAAGCCAGTTTTGGAGATCCTCCTCCCATAGCCCGAGCTGCGAAAGCAGCTCTTCGGCGGCGGGGACGATGCGTGCGAAATCTTGGCGGAGCCATTGGGCCCATTCCGGAACCAGGCCCTCGAGCAGGACCTTGGTCGGATGACGGCGAAAGAAGCGGACGGCCGAGCGCAGCCGAGAATCCCGGATCCGCCCTAAATTTACGAGCCGGGAGGCGAGAGCTCCCAGAATGTCGTTAGCGAATACTCGAATTCGGCTTGGTTCCTCCGGCCACGGATGGAGCGCGCGCGGACGATCGGGGAGGATGAGTTGCTCTCCGAACGCTCGGAGAAGGGCCTTCCACGGAGCCGAAGGATTGCGGAAGGGCCGGATGTAGACCGGCAGAGCCTTCCCCTCCAACAGTCGGAAGAGAGTTCCGATCGCGGTGGTAATCCCTCCACCGGAGGAACGGGAGCCGAGAAGAAAGAGAGGTTGGGATCGTTGCCGCTCCTTCGCGGACGGCCAGGAACTTCCGGATCTCGGGAAGCGATCTTCGAACTCGTCGGAAGCTCTTTGGAGAAATTCGGAGATAAGGGGGGACCAACCTGATTCGGTCTTGCGCGGATCGACGGCGAACGACGGCCAGAACGGATTAACCTCCATGCTCTCCCACCGACAGGGAATCCGAGAGCGAGTCTAGCATGACGGGTGCGAGCGAGGCGATGGAGAGCGCTTTCGACCGGAAAGAAAAACGGCTCCGGCAACCCCCGCGATCACCTCTCGTCCAGTTTCGGGAATGGCCGAGGAGCCGGACCGATATAGGTGGCGATCGGTCGGATGAGGCGGTTGTTCGCCCGCTGTTCCAAAATATGGGCCGCCCATCCGGAGGCCCGGGAAATGACGAAGAGCGGGGTGAAGAGAAAGGTCGGGATCCCGAGGAAGTGGTAGGCCACGGCGCTGTAGAAGTCGAGATTAGGATAGAGTCCCTTCTCGGAAAGAAGCATCTCTTCGATTCGTTCCGCGATCGGAAAGAGCGTGCGATCGCCCGCTTCCGCGGCGAGCTGCTTTGCCAGGCTCTTGATGATCGGAGCCCGAGGATCGCCTTTCTTGTAGACGCGGTGGCCGAACCCCATGATCTTCTCTTTTTTCTCGAGCATCCCCCGGATACCGGCCTCCGCTTCCTCTGGGGTCGAAAATCGTTCCAAAAGTCGCATGGCTCCCTCATCGGCTCCTCCATGCAAGGGGCCGCGCAGGGCTCCGATTCCGCCGGTGATGGCCGAATAAAAGTCGGAGAGGGTGGAAACGATGACACGGCAGGTGAAGGTCGAGGCGTTGAACTCGTGTTCGGCGTGGAGGACGAGCGCCGCGTCGAGCGCGCGGACATGCAAGCTCGATGGAGCTTCCCCTCGCAGAAGGAAAAGAAACTGATCCGCTACCGTCGGATGCGCCTCCGCCCGCGTCTCGATCCGTTTGCCGCTGCGGTGGAAGTGAAACCAATAGAGGAGCATCGAAGGGAAGCTCGCAATGAGGCGATTGGCGATTGCATGTGCGTCTCGGTCTTCCCCTTCCGGCTCCATGGTACCCAAGGCGGAGCAGCCCGTGCGCAGGACATCCACAGGGTTCGCCGTGGGGGGGAGCTGCTCAAGCACCGTTTTAAGGGCCGCCGGTAAGTCTCGCAGGGAAAGGAGCAGATTTTTATACCGATCGAGCTCCGTCCGGGAAGGCAGAATGCCGTAGAGCAAGAGGTAAACAACTTCTTCGAAGGAGGCGCCTTCGGCTAAATCGCGGATGGAATACCCTCGATAGGTCAGGTCGAGGCCTTCCTTCCCCACCGTGCTTAAAGCCGTTTCCCCCGCCGTGATTCCCGCTAGGCCGCTTGTGTTTCCTTGCTGTGGCACCGTTTGCTCCCTTTTCTCCCCAAGGTCGCGTCAGCTTCCTCGTTCTCCGCCGCGCTCGATTGTGCCGTGAAACCTACCAAGGCCGGTTTTGGCGGGCAAGGCTCGAGTCGGAGAATGTCGTGAACAAGTGAAGTGGCCGCTTGGGTGTCGGAATCTGGAGAGTTCAGGAGATTGGGGAGTGAAGGGCTACGGCCAAGAAGAAGGATGGCTGGTCTGGAAGATGCAGGAGGTCAGTTTGACATGCCTTCGATAACGATCGGTAAGGCCGTTGCCCTCTCCGATCTCAGAAGATAAAGTTGCGCTATGAGCATTCCCATTCACTCCAGCGACGAACTCCTCGCCGCGCTCCGAGAGCATCCGGAGTGGAAGGATGCGATCCGTCGCGAAATCCTCACAGAAGAGCTTCTCGCACTGCCGGATAAATTTGAGAAGGTGGAGCGGGAACGCAAGGAAGAGCAAGAGCACATCTGGGAGGCGATTCGGGAGACGAATGCCACTCTCAAGGCATTCATCGAATCCACTCGAGCTTTCCAGCGCTCCATGGAGGAGTTTCGGAGTTCCATGGAGGAGTTTCGGAGTTCCATGGAGGAGTTTCGGAGTTCCATGTTGGTCTTCAAGGACGCGACGGAGAAGAGACTACGCCGCATTGAGTTGGATTTGGATGAGCTCAGCGGGAAATCAATGGAGTTGGACGCGACAAAGAAACTCGGCAATTACTTGCGCAGCAAGGTGAGGAGAGTGCGTGCAGTCGACAGGGATCTTGTAAACGGCATCATTGATCTCGCCTTAGATTTGGGGGCTTTCAGCGAAAAGGAAGGCGAGGAACTAGGCGAGGCGGACGCGTTGGTTGTTGGGAAGGATCGAGAAACCGGGGCAATGGTTTGTGTGGCGGTGGAGGTTTCCAGAACCGTTCATAAGGCTGACGTGGAGAGGGCCGAAAAGCGGGCCCAGCTTTTTCTCAAGGCCTCACAGGCGGCAACGAGAACCGAGCCGTCCGAGATCGGGAGGCTTTTCCCATCCGTTCCATCGAAAGCACTCGCCCTTGTCGTCGGTAAGTTCATCCCCGATCTGGTTCGGCAAGAGGCGGAAAGACGGGGCGTTCTGTTGGCGAAATATCAGGACGGCTACGGTGCGGACGGATGAGATTCGTGATCGGCCTTGTTTCGGCTTCCCTGGGCATGGTTCTGCGCGAGGCGGCTCCGGATAATGGGAAGGGAAGAGGCGTTGCACGGACAAGGAAGCTTCTGAAGATCCCCTATTCCCATATTTTTCCCCTGCGGTTGGTTCCATTCTCACTCCGAATCGGATCTGCTGGTCCCCCTGACAGCGACAGCGGCAGATGTTGGCCAACGGGCGACGTTCCCATTGAGCCTAACGCCCTTGCGAAACGAGCATTGGTTCTTGTCTCCAATCGGTTGATTTTTTCGGAAAGCGAGCATTCGTTGGCCCAATGGCTGGAGACCGCTTCGATCCCGATTGGCAGAGAGCACGGATTCGGATGGCCTGGAAGGGAAACGGTTGGCTTTGCGTCTATTTCCGCTTCCTTTGGCCGTCTCATACCGGACGCTCGGGCGTGCTGCCTGAAAAGGGCGGAGAGGATCGAAGAGGGGCTCTTTGCCCGATTTCGAGATCTCTTTTGGCTCAAGCCCGGGCGGGATGGTCTTCTACGATTGGACCTCTTCCTACTTTGCAGGGGAAGGCCCTGAGAAGGTGGCTCCATTCGGCTGGAGTCGGGACTAGAGGGACGGCAATAGGCAGAGTTTGCTGGGAGTCGTCATACCGGGAGGCTGACCCATTGCCCACCCTGTCTTTCGAGGCAACCTCAAGGATTCAGAGACGGCGTAGATTGCTAGCGGAGGATTTGGAGAAGGGCATCGGGCTGCTCCCCGGGTAGCCTTCGTGGGGGGGCGGGGATGGTGATCAGGGCCAACTTTGGCTTCCACTGGAGGCAGAGGCATGGGTTTTTGATGGGACTGCACCGGCGGCAGAGCCCGGAGGTCCGGGAGTAGATTTCGGGAGGAGCTGGAGAAGTTGGCCAAACGCGCCCAAAAAGAGGTCTTCGGAATCCGGAGGAGATCGGAGTCGGAGCCGGACGGATCCACTCGGTCCATCGCGTCACCCCGGATCGTCGGATAGTGCTCGACCCTCCTTCTCCCCCCTCACGGAAGCGGCCTGTTCAGTGGCAAATCGCCATGCGGTATCCACAGACATCATAATTTCGGAATCGAGGCGGGACATTTCTATTGCGCTACGACAAGAATTCGAGCGGGATTGCCAAGAACCGCGGAGGCGGATTATCCTCGTCGCGCGAAATTACATCTATGGACCTTTCTCGACGCGTTTTCTTACAGAAGCTAGGCCTTTTGGGGGCGAGCCTGGCCGCTCCGTCCTTGAGTTGGGCGGCGCAAACAGCGGCGGGCTCGACTGAGCCGGGCGCGGAGACGATCCGGCGCGCAGCGCCCGTAGCCAGACAGGGAGAAGCGGGTGTCCATTTCGTGCACCATGGGCCCGGGTTGGGTCGCAGGCTTGCCGTCACCTTTGACGACGGACCGACTCCCGGGGTGACCGAAAAGGTACTAGCGGCTCTTCGAGAGCGACAGCTCTCCGCGACCTTTTTCATGATCGGGCAAAGAGTTGCGGCGGCACCGTCTCTGGCTCGTCGCGTTCGTGAGGAAGGGCATGAGATCGGGAATCACTCCTATACGCATCCGCAGTTGGGCCGACTACTGGCCCAGCAAGTCCAGGAGCAGCTCCAAAGGACGCAAGTAACCATCGAGCAGGCGACGGGTTTCCGACCGTCTTGGATGAGGCCTCCGTACGGATCTTTCCGGCCGGCCCAGGCTTCCATCGCCGCCCAAGAGAGTCTCGGGGTGGTCTTCTGGAGCGTCGACACGCGCGATTGGGCGCGACCGGGAACGGAGCGGATCTTGGAAACGGTATTGACCCAGAGTCGGCCTGGGTCGATCGTGCTCATGCACGATCTCCATCTCCAGACCGCCGAAGTGGTGGGCCGAGTATTGGATGGTCTTTTGGAACGAGGCTTTGAGTTTGCCACGATCTCGGGCTTTCTGGGGAGCCCTCGGAACGCGTAATCACTCCCTCGTCGGCGCAGCGTTGACTTTCCCCTGTTTCGCGAGAGAATGCAGCCTTTGCTCGCGAGAGTCGGCACTATAAGGGCTGGGTAGCTCAGTCGGTAGAGCAGCGGACTGAAAATCCGCGTGTCGTCGGTTCGATTCCGACCCCAGCCACAAAAGAGACTCCCGACTCCGGAGTCAAACGCTCGTCGTTGAGTGCCGGGCGATTTTCCGCTACGATCCGAACGAGGTTTGCTTGCCCGCCGTCCTCTCGACGCACTCGAGGATGACATGCAGGCCCCAGGTGTGGAGTTCTTGGATCCGCGCAGTCGATTGGCTGGGCACAATCCAGGCGAGGTCCGCCGCCTGGACGGCCGGGCCGCCGTCTCTCCCGAGGAAGGCAACCGAGCGGACTGCGCGGCTCTTCGCCAAGCGGAGCGCGGAAAGGATGTTGGCGGAGGCGCCGCTGGTGGAAAAGCAGACGAAGAGGTCTCCGGGCCGGGAAAGGGCGGCCAATTGCCGAGAGAAAACTTCCGGAAATCCGAAGTCGTTGGCGATGCAGGTAAGGGTTGTCGGGTCGGCGCAGAGCGAAACCGCGGGAAGCGGATCGCGATCGGAGCGATAGCGGCCGACAAGCTCTTCGGCAAGGTGAAGGGCGTCCGCCGCGCTGCCGCCGTTCCCCGCCGTAAAGATCGTCTTTCCTTCCCGCAGGCACTCTACGCAAAGGGAGGCCGCTCGCTCCAGAATGGAAAAGGTCTCTTGCGCCGCGCGCAGCGTCTCTGCGAGCTCCCTTGCGCTAGCGTGAACGATGGATTCGATCTCTTTCATCTTGGAACTGTCGTGCTTGGGGTTGGTAGGATTCCCATGGTTCGGAGGCTCCCAGCAGACGGTTTTTTCCGCTATCCTGCCGGAGAAGGCCGAAAAAAGAAAGCAAACCCGGAAGAAGCGGCCACATTCTGCGGAAGGGTGGCGGAGAACAAGGGGATGCCTGCACCTGCATGCTGGGTCGGCCTCTTCGGGAGGGGAAGGCAGCCTCGAGGTTGCCGAAGAGCCGAAGAAGGACATTTTTTTCGGAAGGCGTCGCGATGTGAGGCATGGTGGATATCGTGCGTGCGGGCATTGCCTTGGGTTCCAACCTAGGTGAGAGAGAAACTCGGATACAGCAGGCTTTTTCCTTTCTCCAGGAACTATCGGCAAACGGCGATTTCCTCCGCTCCTCGGTTTGGAGGAGCGATCCGGTCGATTGCCCTCCCGGCTCCGGCCAATTTTTGAACGCGGTTGCCGAAATCGACTGGAACCGATCTCCGGAGGATCTTCTTGCTGCTCTGCTCGCCTTCGAGGGGAAATCGGGTCGATTGCCTCCGGGCAAGAGGCTGCGAAACTCGCCTCGGCCGATCGACCTAGATCTCCTCTACTGCGGGAACCTCGTGAGAAATACCTCCGAGCTGATCTTACCCCATCCGCGGCTCACGAGCCGGTTTTTCGTGCTGGGACCGCTTGCGGAAATCCGGCCGGAACTTCGCCTGCCGGGAGCCTCTCGCACGATCCAGGAGCTCTATGACGAACTTATCAAAGATCACCCCTGAATGGGTTCGAACGAGAAAAGAGGTCGGAGAGAAGATTGCGGCGCTCACGGCCTACGATTTCCCGACGGCGCGGCTACTAGATGAAGCCGGGGTTCCCGTTCTCCTTGTCGGAGATTCTCTTGCGATGGTCGTCTTGGGATACCCCGACACGCTTTCCTTGCGGCTCGACGAGCTGCTTTCCCACCTTTGCGCTGTGGCGAGGGCGAAGCCCCGTGCTCTGGTCGTCGCCGATTTTCCGTTCGGAACCTATCGCACTCCGGAGGAAGCCCTCGTCACCGGGAAGCTCCTGGTCGAGGCGGGAGCCGAAGCGGTGAAGCTGGAGGGTGGGGTAGAGGAGAGCGCGACGATTCGGGAGCTTGTCAAAGCGGGGATTCCCGTGATGGCTCATATCGGTCTTTTACCTCAGAGCGCCGGTCGGCGGTTTCGCAAAGTCGGTCGCTCCCCGGAGGAGAGGGAAAGCATTCTCTCGGATGCGCTGGCCGTGGAAGGGGCGGGAGCATTCAGCGTCGTCATTGAAGCAGCCGACGCCGGGTTGGCAGCGGAAATCACCCAAAACCTTCGAATTCCGACGATCGGGATCGGCTCGGGTACGGGATGCGATGGGCAGATCTTGGTCTTCCATGACTTGGTCGGCCTCTTTCCTTGGTTCCGGCCTCGATTTGTTGAGCCCAAGGCCGATCTTGCCCGGGCGATTCGAGAGGCGGCCCGGCTTTTCTTATCGGAGACGCAGGGGAAAGAGCACGTCGCTTCTGATCGGTGAGAGGTCCCAGCGCCGGAAAGCGTCTTTTCTCCAGACAGGGAGTGTCTGCGATTCCGACGCCGTGAGAATGGGCATTGGACTCGGTCGGTGACGACCTGAGGGTCCAGCGCGGGAAATCTAGATGGCCCGGGGAATGCTCCGGAGGTGACATGCGAACGGAGCATCGTTTCCGAGCAGTGCGGAAGGGCGGTCGCTTTTCCGCGTTCTTGGTGGCCGCTTTCCTCATTGCCGGTCAGCCCGATTCCTTCGGCTGGAGCGGAGAAGGTGGGGAAGGGGTAATCCTGACTCAGGGAGCAACGGCAAGGGCACCGCAAGGCGACCAAGGAGATTCATGGTTTGTCGCCGGATTCGTAGGACCGCAGTGGAATCGCTTTCCCTCCGGATTCCTCCCCTCCTCCGGAGAGCCGGTTCACTCCGAGGAGGGACCCACGGTCATCCTTTCGCCGACGGGCGGATACTACTGGTATGACCCTCGGCGGACGGGCCATTTCAGCTTCACGTTGGAGCTGACGGGAGCCTACAATACCGGGAGGATCTCCACCCAGATCGGCAATCGCGGTCAAGCCAACGGCGTAAACGGAGGCTTTACCGTGATCTTCGGTACGGTGGGATATCGCATGGGGGCGTGGGAGCCGATTGTGGGGTTCGGAGCCGGGGCCGGCTTTCTCACATCGGAGAGCCAGAGCGAATCGTCTTCCGTTGCCGTCGTGCCCGTCTTGCTCGTCGACGTCGGGATGCGTTATCATATCAACGCGCGCTGGTCGTTTCGCTTCGAATCGTTCTTCGGCTGGACGGGATCGGTCTCGTATTCCTATCCGTCCGGGGATGTCGTGGCGGGCCATATGCTGAGCAACAACGTGGTGATCGGCCTGGGATATGCGCTCGGGAGATGAGATTGCGTCTTGCAAAGTCGGTGCGCGCGCACGATACCTCGAGCTTCCCAAAGGGAGTGGCTCGACATCGAAAGGACGTCTTCCTCGGTTCCGAGAACCCGGGGGAATCGTAGGGAGCGCAAGAGCGCTTCCCGGTTGGCTTTCGGTAGGACAAAGCTGCCTTCGCCCTTGGTTTGCCGTCTTTTTCACGGTAGCCGATGGGGCAGTGCCGTTCGTGCCTTCTTTAGCGAAAATAAGAAAGGAGAGGAGCAAGCCGTGAACGAACAGGGAGACGGAACGCGTTTTGTTCGCGCGACCGGGGCCTATGGAGCGGATGTCGGAGAAGCGCTGGAAAAGTTGCAGCGGCAAGGGGTGAAAACGCCCATCTTGACGCTCGTTTTTGCCGCAAGCTCGCTCGATCAGGCAGGGATCGCTCGGGAAATCCGAACCGCTCTGGGCGGTCATTCCTGGGGCTTTTCCTGCGCCGGGCATTTCAACGGGGAGCAGGGGGACCTTTCGACAGAGGGAATTCTGCTCTTAGC
The DNA here is from genome assembly GCF_902143385.2 of Methylacidimicrobium cyclopophantes. Classification (GTDB taxonomy): domain Bacteria; phylum Verrucomicrobiota; class Verrucomicrobiia; order Methylacidiphilales; family Methylacidiphilaceae; genus Methylacidimicrobium; species Methylacidimicrobium cyclopophantes. The sequence goes on along the minus strand of NZ_CABFUZ020000117.1, from coordinate 2,917 downwards.
GATCGAGCAGCGGGGGGATGTGCTGGCACCGTGCGTCATCCTGGGCAAGATCGACGATGCTCCGGAAGAGAGAGCTCGGGAGCTGACACGAAGGAGCTTCGACGGAGTCGACTTCAGCCCGGAGCTGCTCTATATCGGCTTTACGGGCAAGCGCGCCTCCGAAATGCTCCAGGCCAATCCCTTCACGCTGCTCGTGGCGCATTCGAGCGTCGGTACGGAGGAGGCCGTCTTGCGGGGAATCGCCCATGCGGTGGGTCGGGGAGCCCGTGTCGTGGGAGGAACGGCCGCCGATCGGCTCTATTTGGAGAGGGTCACGGAAACCTACGCCCACGGGGACGGGATGACCGACAAGGGTTCCCTCTCTCTCTTGGGCATCGCGACGACCCTGAAGAACGGGGTCGGCATGGCCAACGCTTTTCGGCCGGTAGGGGCCAAGGGGGCCTTCGTTACGGAGAGCTCGGGAAGGGTGGTCAAGACCCTCAACCATCGCCCGGCGGTCGACGTCTATGCCGAACTGGTCGGTGCCTCCAGTTGGGAGGAGGCCAAGAGTCGATTCAGCAGCAATCCGATGGGCCTCATCGAGGTCACCGCCAACTATTGGCAGGTGCGCAGTCCGGCGGCGATTCTGGAGGACGGCTCCCTCATCTTCTTTTCCGCCATTCCCGAGGGGAGCGGATTGACCTTGTTGGAGGCCGATGCGCAGAGCCGCGTCGAGTCGGTGCGGATCGCCGTCCGACGGGCGGTGGCTGACGCCGGGTATCCGAAACGAGTGGCCGCGGTTGTCGCCTTCAATTGCATTCTTTGCCATCAGCAGGCTCTCTCCTTAGGCTCCGGAGCCGATGAGGTCCGAGCTATTCGGGAGGAGTTGGGCGAGCAGGTTGCGGTCGTCGGCGCGTCGACCTATGGGGAAACCGGAACTACGGTCGCCGGAACGATCGGCCACCATAACCAGACGATCACCCTCTGGCTCTTGGCCGACGAAGCCATTTCTCAGTAACTTTGGGATTCCTCGGGCTCGCGGTGGATCGTCGCCGGAAGCATTCCAGCGAGCAGACGGCGGTAGAGCGCCAAGGTGCGTTCGGCTAGGATCTCTGACGAAAAGCGTTCGGCTACTTGACTGTGGAGAGCGAAACGTTCGGAGAGGGTCGGGCGCTCCCTTCGCGCGATCTCCTCCATGGCCGAGGCAAGAGCGATCGGCGTGGAGCAATCCAAGAGCTTGCCCGCCCGGTTGGAGACAAAGGCTTCGGGAATTCCATCGATTGCTCCTGCGATCACCGGCTTGCCGCATGCGAGGGCTTCCAAGATCACGAGTCCCAAGGCCTCGGTTCCTACGCCGGGTCGTACCAGGCAGTCGATCGAATTGAGGAATTCCGGCATTCGGTCGCATCGGGAAAGAAGGAGGGCTTGCCCTGGAAGACCCAGGGCTCGCACCTTTTCCGCAAGATAGCGCTCCATAGTGCCGCTCCCCAAGAGGAGGAAACGGGTCTGCGGTAGACGTCCGTGCACGATCGCGGCCGCTTCCAGGAATGCCTCCTGTCCTTTGCCGTGAGGAAAAGAGCAGCCTCCGACCAGGGCGAAGACCCGATGGTCGGGCCGGAAACCCCAGGAGGGCCTCTCCGGCGTCCCTTCGATGGGGAGGAAGCGCTCTACCTCGATCCCGGGAGGGATCCGGTGGATCTTGGAGAAGTCCCCTCGGACCGGTGGTCGAGTGCGGCGCTCCGGGTCGCTCGCCTCTGGTTCATAGACGCCCTCCGTCAGCACCCGATGGACGAATTGAGAGACGGCGATCACTCCATCGGAGGCATGGAGCAGAAATCTTCGGCTCAACCAAGAACTCGGGCTTTTTGCCATGTGGCGGGTGAGCAAGACGACGATCTTTCTGCCGCCGGCGAGGCGGGCGGCCAGGATGGTGGGCCAATAGTCCCGGCCGTGATGCGCATGGACGACGGAGAACCCGCCCCGCCGGATCCACGAAGCGAGAGCGAACACGAGGCGGGCCTTGTCGCCGGGCAAGGGAAGGAGCCGGATGCCCCGTTTTTCGACCTCGGGAGCCAAGGAGCCCGCCGGAGGACCGGCGAGAGCGACCGAGCAGCCCAACCGCCGAAGCCCAGCCGCCAGGAGGATCGCCTGTACGTCTGTCCCTCCTCCGCTCAGCAGAGAATCGACTTGGAGGATGGCGGGAAGTTCAGTCACGAGGCAGCCCCATTCGGTCCGGTTTCCCCGCCAAGTGCCAGCGCAAGAGCGCCCATCGGGTCTTCATTCTCTCCCGATAACGGGGTTGACCTCGGAAAAAGGGAAAGAGCAAGAGATCTCCGGCCAATTCGCAGACGAGACGGAGCGGGAGGGCGATGCGCAGGCAAATCTCCTCTCCTCGCGGCGCATGGAGGGCGAAGTAGCGATACCTGGATCGCCAATATTCGATCCGGGCTTCTGCAGGCGCGGAAGCGGCGCTCCGGCCTTTCCCGTGCCAGACATGGACATCGGGAAGGTGATGGACGAGAAAACCTGCTTGCCTTGCTCGATAGCAGAAGTCCGTTTCCTCCAGAAAGAAAAAGAAGCCCTCGTCCATTCCCCGCAGCCGCTTCCATAGATCCGCGCGAGTGAGAAAGAAAGCTCCGATCACGGAATCGACCGTCCTCGGACGATCCGTGGGGCGTTCCTTACCGGGAAAGCGCTCGGGAAAGAGACGGCGCAAGAGCGCCTTGTTGCCGAGCTCGGTCCACAGGTTTGGAAAGTTCGCGATCGAGTTCTGCGGACTCCCGTCCTCGTTTCGCAGCTGCGCTCCGGCTACGCCGCATTGCGGATTGGCTTCCATCCATTGCACGGCGCGTTCGAGAGCATCGGGCTCGAGACGCGCATCGCTGTTCAGCAGCAAAAGATACTTCCCCCGACTCCTCTCCGCCGCCCGGTCGACGGC
>NZ_CABFUZ020000116.1 GCF_902143385.2 Methylacidimicrobium cyclopophantes | reverse complement strand
CAAACCCGCCTCTTTGAGGCGCTTTGCGAGCTCCGGGGTCAACAAGGTGCCTCCCGTGCTGAGATTCGTATAGAGGCCGAGCCGGTGGGCCATCCCGATCAGTTCGGGCAGATCTTTTCGCAAAAGCGGCTCGCCGCCGGAGAAATTGGCTTGGACGATCCCCAGTCCGGCGGCCTCCTCCAAGACACGAAGCCACTCCTTCGTTCCCAGCTCGTCATGGAGGGCGCGGGCAAAGGCGAGCGGGTTGCTGCAGTAGGGACATTGCAGCGGACAGCGAAAGGTGACTTCGCAAAGAAGGGAGAAGGGATAGCCCAGATCCAATGTCTTGGTTTGCTCTCCGACAACCCCTTCCGTCTCGGCCGAAGCCGCTCTCGTCGATGGCATTTACTCCTCCGTGGCATTCGGGAACACGACCAGACCGCGCTCGATCAGCTTATCCAAAAGTTCCCACACGTCTGCTTCGAGCGCAACGGCCTCCGCTCCGTAGCGACCGGCCAATTCGGAGACGATCTCCGAGACCGAACGGCGGCCGTCGCAAAGGGAAAGGATCGCCTCCGCCGAGGGATTGAGGATCAGAACCCCCTCGGGGTAAAGAAGAAGCGGTTTTCCCCGAACGGCGTCCCATCGCAAGCGGACTTTCGCGGATAGGCGCGGGGCTCCTTTTTTATTTTCCATCCGAGGTAGGCATTTGGATGCGCAGGACATAGGCCATGTACATGGCGTCGAGCATGGACCAGAGTAATTCGCATTTGAAGCGGAGTGCGCTCATTGCTGCTTCCTGCGCCGCTCGGGTTTTGCATCGGTCGAGGACCAGCCGGAGGGTGAAGTGGACATCCTTCGGCGCTTGGGTAAGCCTCTTGCGAAAGTAGCGGAGCCCATCCTCCTTGATCCAGGGATAGAACTTTGGGAAAGCGTCGATTCGCGTCTGATGAATCGTGGGAGCAAAGAGCTCGGTAAGGGAGGAGGCCATGGCTTCGAGCCAGGAGTGGGTCCGGCAAAAGTTGACGTAGGCGTCGACCGCGAAGCGGACGCCGGGCAGAAGCCTCCGCTGCTCCAGAAGCTCTTGCCGGGAAAGGCCGACCGCCTCCCCGAGCAGGAGCCACCGTTCGATCCCGCCGGGATCGTCTTGGAAGCCGTCGTGGTCGTGGATGCGGCGGATCCATTCTCGACGCAACTCTCGATCCGGGCAGATCGACAGGATCGCCGCATCCTTGATCGGAATTTGGGACTGGTAGTAGAAGCGGTTGGCCACCCACCCGCGGATCTGTTCCTGGTCGCACTTCCCCTCGTTCATCAAGATGTGGAAGGGATGTCTGTCGTGATAGCTGCTCTCTCCGATCGCTCGCAACCTCTTCTCGAACTCGCTCGGCGGCAGCGGGGGCTCAGGATCCGGTTGAAAGGAAAAGGGTAGGCTCATGAATGGGGAGAATAGAGGGAGAGGAGCATTCCGTCATAGGCAATTCCTACCCCGGCTTCCTTTACCTCTTTTGCCGGAGGGGATCCCGGATCGAGGATGGGATTGGTGTTATTGATATGAACGTAGAGCTTTTGCGGGATCGGCAACTTTGCAAGCCACTCGAGCGTCCCGCCGGGGCCGGAAATGGGTAGGTGGCTGCCGAGAATCGATCTGCGTCGCTCCCGGCTCATCGGAGCGAGCTCCTCTTCGGACCAGAAGGTGCCGTCGACCAGGAGGCAGTCGGATCCCGCAACGAAATCGGCGAGTTCGGAGGAGATCTCCGGCAACCCCGGGGCGTAGACAACGCACCCGCCGCTTTTCTTCCCCGTGACTCGAAGAGCGACGACGTGCCCGGATTCGCCGCTCGGAGCTTCGTAGGGAGCGGGTCCGGCACGGAGGGGAAGAGCTTCCAGGAGAAGGGATCCGACCTGGGCGGGATAGGAGAGTCGGTTGACCGGAAGGAAGTGACGAAGCACGGAGACGATCGGGAAGGAGGAGCCGAGGCTCTTCCAAACGGGATCGGTGCAGACGAGAGTGAGCTCCGTTCCTTCCCGAAGAAACAGGAGCCCTGTCGCGTGGTCGATTTGTCCGTCGGTCAACGCAACCGCCGCCAGAGGGGAGGCGCGCATCGCGCCTTCCGGCGGAGCGAGCTCCGCCTGCCGGGCGAACTGGGAACAGAGATCGGGAGAGGCGTTGACGAGCAGCCAGGGCTCACCCGCTTCCCGAAGCGCAATCGAAGCCTGCGTATGGCGAAAGACGTTTTTCGAGAAGGGAAGGTCTCGCTCTTCCCGTGCTTGCGTACAATTTGGACAGCGACAATTCCACTGCGGGACTCCGCCGCCCGCCCCGGAACCGAGGACAAGGAGTCGCATGCGAGCAGAGACGATCCGCTGGAGACGCGGAATCGATAGAAAGAGAACAGGGTGAACCCGCAGGCTCACCCTGTTCTCGATTCTCTTGAGGCTCTCTATTTGCCCGCTACGTTGACGTAAGCGGTAACCTCCATGCAGAGGCTGATGTCCTCAAAATCCGGTTTGACCCACTTCATAATGCGTTTTGACTCCTCGTCTGGAAGCGCTCGTCTCCTCGATATACGCTTCCCAGGCCGCATTGTACGCTACGTATCCGATGGCCCCCGAGCAAGGAATTTCTGCGTCCCCGCGGCTTCATTTTGCCAATGATCTGCATTGGTCCGGCGAAGTTCCCTTTCGAGGAAGCGCCTTGCAGGGCCGCGCCTGGCGCCTCTTTGCGGAACTTTGTGAAAGATACCGGCTAAAGAAGCAAAATCCGCATTGCCGATGGCTTTGCGTATGGTACTAGTGTCGTTGCGGGGCGTCCCTAATGGAGAAAGCCGGGGATCGACTCGGCATCAAGCGGAGATGGAATGGAAAACGGGAAGGTGGATCGGAAGGACGAGTTGGAGACTATCTTGGACGGGTTCGCTCGACAAGCAAACGGGTTGATTCCCGCGTTTCACGCCATTCAGGAGCGCTTCGGCTACATCCCGAAAGAATGGCTCCCGGAGGTCGCTCGCGCATTCAATCTCTCTCAGGCCGATGTCTATGGCGTCCTCACCTTTTATCACGACTTTCGGCTGCAACCGGTCGGACGGCATGTGGTCTCGGTCTGTCGTGCGGAAGCCTGTCAAGCCAACGGGTCGGCGGCTCTGATCGATCGGCTCCGTCGAAAATTGGGTGTCGATTTCGGCGAGACGACGGCGAACAACGAGGTGACGCTTCTTCCGACCTACTGCTTCGGCAATTGCGCCTGCGGACCCTCGATGGCGATCGACGGAAAGCTCTACGGCCGAGTAAACGCGGAAAGAGCGGAACGGCTGCTCCGCGGAATGGGAGTCTTGGAATGAAGGTCTATGTTCCTCGCGATTTCTCGGCATGCGCCTTGGGAGCCGACGAGGTCGCGCGCGCGATTGGGAGGGAAGCGGAGAGGAGGGGGATTTCCCTCGAGTTGGTCCGGAATGGATCTCGGGGGCTCTATTGGCTCGAACCGCTCGTAGAAGTGGAGCGGAATGGCAAGAGGATCGCCTACGGGCCGGTAGGCGAGGAGGAGGTGGCGGGGCTTTTTGATGGCGGTTTCTTGGAAGGGAAGGAGCATCCGGCGCGCCAAGGCGATCCGGAGGAGATCCCTTATCTGCGTCGGCAGAAGCGGCTGGTCTTCCGCCGGGTCGGGAAAAACGATCCTCTCTCCCTGGATCAGTACCGGAGGGATGGCGGGTTTGCGGGCTTGACACGGGCCTTGACGCTCTCTCCGCAACAGATCGTCGAGGAGGTGACCAAGTCGGGCTTGCGCGGAAGGGGCGGTGCCGGCTTCCCGACGGGAATCAAGTGGAAGACGACCCTGCAAGCCGATGCGGATCAGAAGTACATCGTCTGCAATGCGGACGAGGGAGACTCGGGAACCTTCTCCGATCGGATGGTGATCGAGGGCGATCCCTTTCTGTTGATCGAGGGGATGGCTATTGCCGGATTGGCGGTCGGTGCGACCGAGGGCTACGTCTATCTCCGGTCGGAATACCCTCTGGCTCGCAAGATCTTCGAAGAAGCTCTGGAAAGAGCGCGGGCGGGCGGATATCTGGGCAAGGATATCCTGGGGAGCGGGAAGGCTTTCTCCTTGAATCTGTACATCGGGGCGGGAGCCTATGTCTGCGGAGAAGAGACCTCCCTGTTGGAGAGCCTGGAGGGGAAGAGGGGGATGATCCGTCCGAGACCCCCGTTGCCCGCCATCCATGGCCTCTGGCAGAAGCCGACCGTGGTCAACAACGTGATTACCCTCGCCTCGGTTCCCTCGATCCTGGCCGATGGCGCGGAAGCCTACGCACGACTCGGGGTGGGTCGGTCGAAGGGCACCTTGCCGGTGCAGCTCTCCGGAAATCTCAAAAGACCCGGTCTTGTGGAGGTGCCCTTTGGAATCACGCTGGAGGAGCTTCTCTTCGAGTACGGCGGCGGCACCGCGAGCGGCCGTCCGCTCAAGGCGATTCAGATCGGCGGCCCGCTCGGTCCCTATTTGCCACCATCGCTTTTTTCCGTAACTTTGGATTACGAAGAGCTCGCCAAGGTGCGGGGCATCGTCGGCCACGGTGGGATCGTGGCCTTCGACGACACGGTAAACCTAGGCGAAATGGCGCGGTATGCCATGGAATTCTGCGCTGGGGAGTCGTGTGGAAAGTGTACCCCGTGCCGAATCGGCTCGACGCGCGGCGTCGAGGTGATGGATCGGATCCTCTCGGGGAAAAGAGATGCGGGGACGTTGCAACTCTTAGTCGATCTCTGCGATGTCATGATCCACGCCTCGCTCTGCGGGCTGGGGGGCATGACTCCGTTTCCCGTATTGAGCGGATTACGCTTTTTTCCGGAGGATTTCGGATATACGAAGGCGGACGTGGGCCCGCTTGTCGAGAAGCTGTAGAAAGAAAGCGCGGTTGCAAGAAGAACGAGAGCCGGAGGAGCGGAATATGCTGATGGAGAAGTCGAAAGATTTAGGAACCCCGAGGCGGGGTTGGGAGAGAGGGCTCGAGGGCCGAAATGGCCGGCATCCGGAAAAACCGGTGCGCGAGGTCACCGTTTCGATCGACGGGAAAGAGGTCAGCGTCCCCGAGGGGACCTCAGTCATGCGGGCGGCGGCCCTCGCCGGGGTTGGGGTTCCGAAGCTCTGCGCGACCGATACGCTCGAACCGTTTGGATCGTGTCGGCTCTGCCTGGTCGAAATCGAGGGGAAGAGGGGCTTTCCCGCCTCTTGCACTACCATCGTCGAGCCGGGAATGAAGGTGAAGACCTTCTCGGAGCGGTTGGCCGGCCTCCGACGGGGGGTGATGGAGCTCTATATCTCCGACCATCCGCTCGACTGTCTCACTTGTCCAGCGGACGGCGATTGCGAGCTTCAGGACATGGCGGGCGACGTCGGGTTGCGCGAGGTCCGCTACGGATATGCGGGAAAGAACCACCTGGAGGCCGAAAAGGACACGAGCAACCCCTATTTCACGTTCGACCCCGCCAAATGCATCGTCTGCTCCCGGTGTGTGCGGGCTTGTGACGAAATCCAGGGAACCTTCGCCCTGACCGTCGAAGGCCGTGGGTTCGATTCACTGATCCAACCCGGGCCCACGGGAGAGTTTCTGAGCTCGGAGTGCGTCTCCTGCGGTGCCTGCGTGCTCGCTTGTCCGACTTCCGCCCTGATGGAGAAGGCCGTCATCGACCTCGGGCTGCCGAGCGAATCGACCGATACGACCTGCGCCTACTGCGGGGTCGGTTGCTCCTTTCATGCCGAAACCAAGGGGACGACCGTCGTGCGGATGACCCCCAATAAGGAGAGTCTGTCGAACCATGGTCACTCTTGCGTCAAGGGGCGGTTTGCCTGGTCGTACGCCTCCTCGCGGGATCGGGTTACCAAGCCGATGGTGCGGAGGAGCATCGAAGAGCCTTGGCAGGAAGTGAGCTGGCAGGAGGCGATTCAACATGTGGCCTCTGAATTTCTTCGGATTCGTGATCAGTATGGCCGCTATTCGATCGGGGCGGTGAGCTCCTCCCGTTGCACCAACGAAGAGGATTACATCGTCCAGAAGCTGGTGCGAGCGGTCTTCCGGAACAACAACATCGATACCTGCGCACGGGTCTGCCACTCTCCGACCGGCTATGGGCTCAAGAAGGCTTTCGGAGAATCGGCCGGGACCAATCCGTTCGACTCGGTCGATCAGGCCAACCTCATCTTCGTGGTGGGAGCCAATCCGACCGACGGACATCCCGTCTTCGGCTCGCGCATGAAGCAGCGGTTGCGGGCGGGCGCCAAGCTGATCGTTGCTGATCCCCGGCGGATCGATCTGGTTCGGACTCCCCATATCGAGGCGCAGATCCACTTGCCGCTCCGGCCCGGCACCAATGTGGCGCTCCTCAACGCCATCGCCCATGCAATCCTCGAGGAGAAGCTCGAAGATAGGGCCTACATCGAATCTCGCTGCGATCTTGCGGCTTTCGAACAGTGGTGCGAGTTCATCCGGAGGCCGGAAAATTCTCCGGAGGCGATGGCTCCGGTCACGGGTGTGCCGGCGGAGACGATTCGGAGAGCGGCGCGGCTCTACGCGACGATCAAGCCTGCCGCCATCTACTACGGCCTGGGTGTGACGGAGCATTCGCAGGGCTCCACCGGGGTCATGTGCCTCGCCAATCTCGCGATGTTGACGGGCAATGTCGGCATCGAGGGCGGGGGAGTGAACCCGCTCCGGGGACAGAACAACGTCCAGGGCGCCTGCGACGTGGGATCGTTCCCCCATGAGTTGTCGGGCTACCGCCACGTCTCCGATGAAAAGACGAGGAGAAACTTCGAGCAGGCCTGGAATGTAGAGATCGACCCGGAACCCGGTTTCCGGATCACCAACATGCTGTCGGCGGCGACGATCGGGGAGTTCAAGGGGCTCTATATGCACGGGGAAGATCTCGTCCAATCCGACCCGGACGCATCCCACGTCATCGAAGGGCTGCGGAACATGGAGCTTGTCGTTCTCCACGACATCTTCCTCAATGAGAGCTCGCGTTATGCGCATGTCTTTCTCCCCGGCTGCTCCTTCCTCGAAAAGGATGGGACCTTCACCAACGCGGAGAGGCGAATCCAACTGGTGCGGCAGGTTATGCCTCCTCTCTGCGGCAAGCAAGAGTGGGAGGTGATCCAAGAGATCGCCCAGGCCATGGGCTATCCGATGCACTACCACCATGCTTCCGAGATCATGGACGAGATCGCCCGGCTCACTCCGACCTTTTCGGGAGTGAGCTTCGAGAAGCTCGCCCGGCTCGGCTCCGTCCAGTGGCCGTGTAACGAGCGCGCCCCCGAGGGGACTCCGGTGATGCACCGGGAGCAATTCGTCCGTGGCAAGGGGTTCTTTGCCTTGACTGGCTACGTGCCGACAAAGGAAAAGGTTTCCGAGCGCTTTCCGCTGCTGCTGACCACGGGTCGGATCCTCTTCCACTACAACGTGGGGACACAGACCCGCCGGACACCGAATTCCACTTGGAGCAAAGAGGATCTGCTGGAGATCCATCCCAGCGACGCCGAGGAGCGCGGGATTCGGGATGGAGACAAGACGGAGCTGCGGAGCCGGAAGGGAAGCGCCATCATGCGGTGCGTCGTGACCGAGCGGGTTGCGCCGGGAACGGTCTACGCTACCTTCCATTTCCCGGAAAATCGGACGAATGTGCTCACGACGGAGAATTCCGACTGGGCGACCAACTGCCCGGAATATAAGGTGACGGCGGTGCAAGTGAGCCGTGTTTTCGAGCCGGTGAGGCACGAGGAGAGGGTGAACGGCAAAACGGCGAAAGGCCGTGGGGCGGTTCCCGTGGCCGGAGAGTGATCTCGCATCAGGAGAGAGGATGATCGAAGATCTCGTGCAGATGGCCAATCAGATTGGCGACTTCTTCCGCAGCTATCCCTCCCAGGCGGAGGCGGCGGCGGGAATCGCCGACCATCTGCGCCGATTCTGGTCGCCTTCGATGCGGGAAAAGCTCATCGACTATGCCCAGCGTGACGGAAGGGATCTCTCCGAACCGGTGCGGGCCGCCTTGGCTCTGCTGCAGGCTCCGGCCGAAAGATCGTAACGCATAGGGAAGCGATCTGCTCCGGCGGCACGCTCCGTCCGCCAGAGATGAAAGAGGCGACTGCGCTCTTCGTGCGGGAAGGGGAGGGGCCGGAGAGTGCCACTCGGATCGGGGGCATTCTCCTCTGCGGCGGTAGGGGTCGCCGTCTGGGAGGAGTCGACAAGGGGCTGCTCCGCTTGGAACGACGACCGCTTTTCCAGCATGTCGCAGAGCGCCTGCGACCGCAGGTGAGTTGGCTCGCCATCAGCGCCAATCGCAATGAGGAGGAGTATGCGGCTTTCGGTCTGCCGGTTCTTTCCGATCTCCGCTCCGACTTTGCCGGCCCGTTGGCCGGTGTCGAAGCGGCGTGGACTGCCTTGCCGTCAACTCTCTCCTTCCTGTTGACGGCTCCGGGAGACGCCCCGTTTTTGCCCGGCGACCTCGGCGAGCGCCTCTTCCGGGAGATGATCGTCCATCGGGCGAAGAGCGCCTACGCCCATGATGGAGAGAGAGGACAGTTTCTCTGCGCGCTCTTCGAGCGCGAATGCCAGGAGCGGCTCCGAAAATTCCTCGACCGGGGGGAGAGAAGGGTCGAGCTCTTTCTGAAAGAGTGCGAGGCGGTAGCCGTTGATTTTTCGGACCGAGCCGCCGATTTTTGGAACGTGAACATCCGGGACGATTGGAAAAGGATTTGCGGAAGAGCAGCAAAAGAGAGGAAAGAGCCGTGAGCGGTGGAAGGTCGATTCCGGTCGTAGCCTTCGTCGGAAGGAGCGGTGCGGGCAAGACCACTCTTCTCTGCTCGGTCGTGAGAATCCTTGCCGCACGAGGAATCCGTGTCGCCGCGATCAAACATGCCCATCATGGCTTCGAGATCGATCATCCCGGAAAAGACAGCATGCGTCTGCGGGAAGCCGGAGCGAATCCGGTCCTCGTCCTTTCTCCCACTCGGAAAGCATGGGTGGAAGAGGTCGCTCCGCCAGCGGAGCCCGACCTAACGGAGACTCTCTCCCTCTTCGACCGGAGTCGGATCGATCTTGTCTTGGTGGAGGGATTCCGGGGAGAGGGGGTACCGAAAATCGAGCTCTTTGCTCCAGAGTTGGGACCCAGGTTTTGTCAGGAAGATCCCGATCTTTTGGCCGTCGCCGCCGTAGGCGCTCTTCCCCCGTCGAATGGTCTGGTCACTTTCGATCGAAACGATGCCGAAGGAGTCGCCGACCTGATTCTTCGGACTTGCGGCCTTGCAGCTCCCTCCCCGGTGCCCCCTTCTCCTCCCGGGACGAAGGGCCGCCTCTCCTTGGCAGAGGCGAGGGCGATTCTCCGGGAGGAGTTGACTCCGGTTCGGCCGGAGGGGTGGGAAGAAGTGGTCCTTGCCGAGAGCGTCGGTCGCATCCTGGCGATCGATTTGGCCTCTCCGGTCGATCTTCCCACCGCACCGACGGCGGCGATGGACGGATACGCGGTACGAGCCGCTTCTCTGGGCGAACGGCCTCGGGAGTTTCGCGTAGCCGGAAGCGCCGCTGCGGGGGCCCCATTCTCGGGTGCCCTTTCCAAGGGGTGGTGCGTGCGCATCTTCACGGGTGCAATCTTACCGGAAGGGACCGACCTGGTGATCCCGCAGGAGGAAGTCTCCTTCGCGGGCGCGAATGTCCTTTTGCCGGGCGGTCGATCCGCGGGGGAAAACGTCCGTCTCCAAGGAGAGAATTTCCGGCAAGGGCAAAAACTTCTGGCCGCAGGAACGAAAATCGGCCCACGAACGCTGGCGCTGCTCGCTTCCATCGGAGGGAAACGTGTCCCGGTGCGATCCCGGCTGCGAGTCGGGCTTCTTTGCACGGGGAAGGAGCTCCGGGCCGTCGGAGAACCGCTGCGGCTCGGGGAGGTCTACGACAGCAATCGCGTCTTTCTCTCCGCGGGTCTCCTCGAGCTTGGGGTGGAACTGATCGACGCAGGAATCGTCGACGACGATCCAAAGCTTCTCGAAGAGAAGCTCGATCTTCTGGCGGAAGAGGCCGATCTGCTGGTGACCACCGGCGGGGTCTCCGTGGGTGAAGGAGATTACGTCGGGAAGCTCTTGAGCGAGCGGAGCGAGGTGGTCTTCCGGCAGATCGCCGTCAAGCCCGGACGGCCGTTTCTCTTCGCCCGTTGGGGCGGAAAACCCTTATTCGGTTTGCCCGGCACGCCCTCCGCGGTCTTCGTGCTCTTTTACGATCTGATTGGTCCGGCGATTCGCCGCTGCATGGGGGAAGCGGCCGGAACGGAAAGGACTCGGCTTCCCTCTCTCTCTGCGATTCGAAAGCGAGCGGGCCGAACGGAGTATTATGCCGGCCGCCTGGTGGCGGGGCCCGCGGGAGAGCCCGCATTCGCTCCGGTCAGCCTAGTAGATGGAGCCGGGCTGCTTCCGGCCGCTTGGGCGGATCTCTTGGCGCTGCTGCCCGAGGAATCGGAGCTCGTCGAGGCCGGAGAGCGGATCGAAGTCGTCTTTCTGCCGAGGTAGGGCGGTCACTATCGCCGCCCTGGATAAGAGGCGGCGAAGTCGAGGAAGTCGGCCACCACGCGGCGGAAATCGGGCCCAAAGGTTCGTTCCTCGTGAGAGGCATGGGGGATCACCCACCATCTCTTGGGCTCGGGGGCGGCTTCGTAGATCTTTTGCACCACGTTCACAGGCATTCTCCGGTCCTCCTCGGCGGCAAGGACGAGGATCGGCACATGGATTTTTTGGGCCGCCTCGACACAGTCGACCTTACCCGGATCCAAGGAGAAGCGGCGCTCGAGCTCCCAAGAGACGAGGTCGACCCAAGGAAAGGAGGGAAGGCCGAAAAAAAGTCGGGCATGGACCGCCATGGAGTTCCGCAAGTTGTCGAAGGGAGCGTCGGCGATCACCCCGCCGGCGCGGGGGTCTTCGGAGACGAATCGCAAGGCGGTCACCGCCCCGAGGGAGGTACCCCATACCAGAGGGGATGTGTAACCCTTGCTTCGCAGCAGGTCGGTCCAAGCCTTGAGATCGAGCGGCTCCTTCCATCCGAGGGTGGTCATGGTCTTTTCGCTCTTTCCGTGACCGCGTAGATCGATTGCCAGGACGGGGAAGCCAAGTTTGTGGCCCAAGACGATGTAGTTGATCTGGAATTCCTTGCTCGCCCCGAGGCCGTGGACGACGATGAGAGGGGGCTTGGAGGAGGCTCCTTCGGGAGGAACAAACCAAGCCGCAAGCCGGATCCCATCTTCGCTCGTCGTCGTCCAATCTTCGTAGGAGAGTCCAGCAAGAGCCGGCGTGATACTGAGGAAGCTGTGGGGAGGAACGGTAACCGCGACCCGCGCAAGGGAGGCCGCATACCACTCGATCCCGCCCACAAGCAGAGCGAAGAGAGCGATGACCGCAACTCCTGCAAGAAGGAACTTCCGTTTTCGCATGAATGAGATCAGAGAGCGATGACGGACGTTTCTTTCCGGAGGGGCAGCGACCGAGGGATTCCCCGGCTCCGTTTTATCGATCGCATCCCCCTCGAGCACAAGAAAGAGTCGCCTAAGGGGAACGGAAAGGCAAGTGGAGCGACTCCGGACGAGCGGATCGCCGTTCGGGCAACGGGCGAAGCCCAGGCTGGTGGGCTCCGGGAAAAAAACGCTTGCGCGAAACGTCGGCTACGGAAGGGGACGCACCCGGAAGAGCGGTCGATCGAAATCGACGGCCTTGCCGTTCTCGGCAAGGACTTCGGTGATGATGCCGCGCATCTCTGCCTTGATTTCGTTCATCACCTTCATCGCCTCGATGATGCAGACCACCGTGTTCTCCTGGACCTCCTGGCCGACGTCGACGTATGGGGCCGAGTCGGGAGAGGGAGAGCGGTAGAAGACCCCAACCATAGGGGAACGAATTTCGCGGAAAGTCTCGGACGGAGCGGCCGCCAGCTCTTTGGGCTTTTCCGGTGCGACGATCGAGGTCGGAGAGGCATAGACCAGGTGCGGATGGGTGGCGACTGGAGGGGGCTCTTTCCGTAGACGTAAGCGGAAGCCTTCCCGCTCCAGCTCGATCTCCGACAGATTTCCCTTGGCCATCAACTCGATCAATTCGGCAATTTCTTTGGTTTCCATGAAGTGTCCTTCGCGTCGGATCCACTCGCACGCATCTTGAGCGACTCTTCGATCTCGAGGCAAGCTCTGGCGTAGGAGAGAGAGGGATCGAGGCCGCTGCGAAGATCCCGCAACAGCTCCTCGAGGATGCGGATCTTCCGGCCGGGAGACTCCGCCTCTTCGGAGCCCGTTTCGCGCACGCCGGCCTTCTTCGCATACTCCGCCTCTAGCTTGGCCAAAAGGCGTTCGCGACGAAGGTCGACCGCCGCCTCGACGAGTGCGGCCCGCACCTCCTCGGGTTCCTCATCGTCGCCGTCGCTCCTGCCGGATTCGATCTCCTTTCGAATTTCAAGAAAGAAGGTTTCTAGAAGGGCCGCTCGCCGGAAGGCTCGTAGCAGAGGGGCTTCGCCCGAAGCGAACCATTCGGAGAAAAAGTGCGCTTCCCGCGGATCTTCCTCCGCTCGCATTTCCGGAGCGGCTCGGACCGGAAGCCGAATGCATCGGGAAGTGATCGTGGGAAGAAGCATCTGGGGCTGGGTGCTCGTGAGTAAGATCACCACATCATGCGGCGGCTCTTCCAGCGTTTTCAAGAAGGAGTTGGCCGCCTCGCCTCCCCCGAGGCACATTCTCTCGGCATCGCAGATCAGCGCCAGGCGAAAACGGCCGCGGTAGGGCTTCAGAGCGAGCAGTTCCATGAGTCGCCGCATCCGTTCGATGGAAAGGCGGCGCAGCCGGGATTCGGCCCGGGCTAGGTGGAAGTCGGGATGGATCTCGGGGCGAGGCCCCAGGAGGAGTTCGGCGATCCGCATCGCTAGCGCTTCGAGCTGGGCGGAGTCGGCTCCAAGAAGCAGATAGGCGTGCGCAAGGCGGTCAGAGGCCAATGCTTGTCGAAAACGCAGAAGGATGGTGTCAGAGTCCAAAGACATGACTCACGATTTCCCAAATCTCGGCGGCTACCTCTTCCGGCGATCGCTCCGCGTCGACGATTCTTACACGATCCGGTTCGAGTCGGGCCAACTCTCGATAGACGCTTCGGACCCGTTCGAAGAACTCCCGCGGTTCCGATTCGATCCGATCCTCTTTCGCGCTCTCCGGCCCGCGCCGGGCGATGCGCGCCGCTCCTTCGGGAGCCGAAATGTCGAGGACGAAGGTGAGTCCAGGAGCGAGGCCCGCGCAGGCCATCTCGTTCAGAGAGCGGAGCAGGGGTTGCGCAAAGCCGCGGCCTCCTCCCTGATAGGCGAGGGTCGAATCGCTGAATCGGTCCGAAAGAACCCACAAATTTTCGCGCAAGGCCGGCCCGATTGCTTGCCGAACGACCTGAGCACGGCTCGCTAAAAAAAGGAAAAGCTCGGATTCCGGGCAGATCGTCCACCCCGGGGATGCCTCCTTGAGCAGTTGCCGCAGCCGCTCTCCGAGCGGAGTGCCGCCCGGTTCCCGGACCGTCAGCACTGGCTGCCCTAGGGCGAGGAGGCGGGCTTCGAGCCTGCGGATCTGGGTCGATTTCCCGGCTCCTTCCGCTCCCTCGAAGGTGATGAATCGAACGGGCCTGGACCGCATCATCTCCTCCGGAGCTCTTGTCCCTCTGGGGTGTCTCGGACGGTCCATCCTTGCTCCTCGATCGCCTTCCGCAGAGAGTCGCTTTCTTTCCAGTCCCGCCGGCTCCGAGCCGCTGCTCTGCGAGCGAGAAGCTCCTGCACCCGCAGAGGAGGGGTTTCCCCCGCGAGGATGACGGCTTCCGCGTTTGGGTGCGCGGACGGCGGGCGAAGAGCCTCTATCGGACCGACCGTCCCCAGGCCGAGAACCGAATCGACGATTTCCCAGATCGAGGGCAGGTCCGGGAGAAGGGTGCCCAGATCCATAGCTCGGTTGGTCGCACGGAGGAAGTCGAAGAAACGTCCTACCGCGTCGGAGATGTTCAGATCATCCGCCAACGAAGCGCAAAAGGAAGCGAGGAAAGCTTCCCCCTCGGGAGCAGAGGCGGCGAAACGGGTGGGAGGAAGGCGACGCCACCGCGCCAACCAGTCGTCGATCCGGTCGACCGCAGCCTTGGCCGCGGCGAGTCCCTCCCATGTAAAGTTCAAGGTCTGTCGATAGTGGGAGGCCGTCAGCAGGAGGAAGCGGAGATGGCGGCCGGTGTATCCCTTGGCCAGAACGTCGGCAACCGAGTAGACGTTGCCGAGGGATTTGGACATCTTTTCCCCGTCCACGAGGACATGGCTGCAGTGGAGCCAAGTGCGGACAAACGCCTTCCCCGTGGCGCAGCAGCTTTGGGCAATCTCATTTTCATGATGGGGAAAGATCAGATCGGCGCCGCCGCAGTGGATGTCGAACTCTTGTCCGAGATAGTGCATGCTCATCGCAGAACATTCGATATGCCAGCCCGGCCGTCCCTTTCCCCAAGGGGAGGCCCAGCCGACTCCTCCATCCTCGGCTTTCCACGCCTTCCAGAGTGCAAAATCGCCGACGCTTTCCTTGACGTATTCATCTTGCGCGATGCGCGCCCCGGGCTGAAGCCCCCGGCGATCGAGATGGGCGAGCTTCCCGTAATCCGGGAAGGAGGCGATCCGGAAGTAGACTGAGCCATCTTCCCCGACGTAGGCATGCCCCTTGCGGATCAGATCTTCGATCAGAGCGATCATCAGTTCGATGTGATCGGTCGCCCGCGGTCGGCGGTCCGGGGGCAAAATCCGGAGAGTCTTCAGGTCTTCCTCGAAGAGCGCGATGTACTGGTTGGTGAACTCGCGGAGCGGAAGGGACGCCGCCTTCGCCGCAGCGATGGTTTTGTCGTCTACGTCGGTGTAGTTCATGACATGCTCGGGCTCGAAACCGAAAAGGACGAGCACACGGCGGAGCAGATCGACAAAGAGAAAGGTTCGAAAGTTTCCGATGTGGGCCCGTCCATAGACGGTCGGTCCGCAGGCATAGAGGCGAACCTTGGGGGATGCCATCGGGCGGAACTCCTCGACGCTTCGGGAAAGGGTGTTGAAAAGACGGAGAGGGGTCTGGCAGTGGGTCATGCGGTGGGCTCTCTCGATTCCGAATCCGGCGAAACGGGCGATCGAAAAGCGGCTACCCGCCGCGCAATCTCTTCGGCCGGATAGGTCAGGATCTCGGAAAGGGTGGGATGGTAATGGGGCAGTCGGGCCAAGTCGTCGGCCGTGGCATGAACGGAAAGAAGCGCGGTGAGCTCGTGGATGAGCTCGGAGGCTTCCGGACCGGCGATGCCGGCGCCGAGGAGCTCTCCACTCTCGGGATCGGCGAGTAACTTGACGAAACCGCGCGTCATGCCCTTGAGGAGAGCTTTGCCGTGATCGGCAAAGGGATAGCGAGCTACCAGGGTGGGTCGGCCGGCCTGGCGCGCCGCCGCCTCGGTGAGACCGAGTCTGGCGATTTCAGGCTCGGTGAAGACTACTTCCATCGTGAGCCGGTAGTCCATCTGGCGGAAAGGCGGGCCGACGCCCCTCGCTTGGCGAGCGGCATTTTCTCCGGCCACTTCACCCTGGAGAACGGCGATATGGACGACTTCTTCAATTCCCACGACATCTCCGGCGGCGAAGATGTGCGGCATGGTCGTCCGCATTTGGGAATCGACCACGGGGGCCCTTTGGCAGAGGTCGATTCCGGCAGCGGACAAGTGCAATCTCTCCAAGGCGGGAGTCCTGCCGGTCGCCAGGAAGATCTCCTCTGCCACGAGTTCCTGGATGGCGCCGTGTCGGACGAGGCGGATCCGTTTCTGCTCTCCGCTTCGGCCCGCGGAAACCAGCGAAGCGTTCGTGAAAAGCTCGATCCCTTCGTCCCGAAAGGCTTCTTCCAAGACGGCGGAAAGATCGGAATCGAATCGTTTCAACAGATGCGGTCCTCGCTGGATCATGGAGACGGCCACGCCCAATCTCGCGAAAAACTGCGCGTACTCGGTGGCGACGGGTCCCCCGCCGAGCACGATCAAGCTCTCCGGAAGTTCCGTCTTTTCGAGCACCGTGTCGCTATCCCAAAATCCGATCTCGGAGAGTTCCGGCAGGGGAGGATGGCTGATCCGGGAGCCTGTGGCGAGGACGAAGGTCTTGGCGCGCAAGAGGCTCTGTTGGCCATCGGGATAGGTCAGCGCGAGCTGGTGAGGATCGACGAAGGCGGCATGAGCGCGGATCAGCCGGAAGTCTCCATGGATGAGATCGTTTTGTCGATCGGCCGCAAATTCGGAGACGAGCCGGTGCGCTCGTGCCAGGATGGCGGAAAAGTCCGCTCGAATGGGTCGGGCCTCGAACCCGAACTCCTGAGCTTCTCGGATCGCCTGCCATCTCCGGCTCGACTCGAGAAGGGCCTTCGTCGGCATGCAGCCGGCCAAGATGCAGAGGCCGCCCAAGCGCTCGGCTCCCTCCACCAGAACGGTGTGGGCCCCCGAGGCCGCCGCGGTTCTGGCGGCCGCAAAGCCGGCGCTGCCTCCGCCGATCACGGCAACGTCAAAGAGCGGCTCCATCTCTGCCTCCCGTTCTTGTTTCACTCCGGTCCGGGACTATCGTCCGAGTGTCGCTTCTCTATCCGGTCTCAAAGCAGGAAGCGCTTACCAGCGGCCCTTCACGAGGGCGAGAACCGGTTCAAATTGCTCCAGATCCGGTAAAAGCATGGTGGGACGAAAGGCGGCGAGCTCGGAGAGAGAATAGCCTCCCGTGGCTACGGCGACAGAATATGCCCCAATCGCCTTCGCGCAAAGGATATCGTGGGGGGTATCGCCGATCAGGAAAAGCTGCCGGGGAGAAAGCGCCTCTCCCCACCGCTTCCGGACGAGCTGGAGTGCGCTGCGCGCCAGTTCGTTTCGGCAGTCCGACTGGTCGCCGAAGGTGCCGAACGAGAAAAAATGCCCCAAGCCGAAGTGTTCGAGCTTGATCTTGGCTCCACCCTCGAAGTTCCCCGTGAGGAGTCCTTGGCACCAGTCCGGCATCCGCTGGATCGTCGAAAGCAGTGGTTCCACCCCACGGTAGGTGGCTCCCGAGGAGCGGGAGATTTCCTCGGCCAAGTGCCGAAGGTAGCATTCCTTATAGCGGGTAACGTTTTCCTCCGACCAAGGGATGTTGAGCCGGGAGAAGATCTGCCGGACGATCAGGGAATCGGTCCGTCCCCGATAGTCGAGCTCTTGCAAGGGGATCTCTTCACCGTAGAGAGCCTGGGTGGCGAGCACGATGGCTCTTTCTCCCGCCCCTCCGCTATGAAGGAGCGTGCCGTCGATGTCCCAAAGAATGATCCGAAGGGGCGTCATCTTTTCCGGTCAACTGAGGTCGGGTGGCTACGCACCCAGAATCGAGTAGCCGCAATCGACGTAGAGGGTTTGCCCGGTGATGGCTCCCGCGCCCTCGGTTGCGAGGAAGAGGGCTGTGGCGCCGACTTCGGCAGGATCGACGGGCTTCCGTAAGGGCGCTTTGTCCTGATGGTGCTTGAGCATCTGGGTGAAGCCCGAGATCCCACGAGCGGCCAAGGTGTTGACCGGTCCTGGACTGAGCGCATTGACTCGGATCCCCAGGGGCCCCATCTCGTAGGCCAGGTACCGGACGGAAGCCTCCAGAGCCGCCTTGGCGGCTCCCATGATGTGGTAGTGGGGAGTGACCTTTTCCGAGCCGTAATAGGTGAGGGTGAGTAGGAGTCCGCCCCGGGACATCAGCGGCTTGGCGCGCCGGGCAATGGCAAGGAAGGAGTAGACGCTGATGTCGAAGGTGACCCGAAAGTCGTCGCGATCGACCTCGGAAAACTCATGCTCGAGAGCCTCTTTCGGCGCGAAGGCGATGCTGTGGAGGACGAGATCGACGGAGGGCGATCGCTCGGAGACTGCGGCAAAGAACTTTTCGATCTGCCCATCGTCGGCGACATCGCAGCAGAGGGCGTGCGCGGATTTCGGAAGCGACGCGGCGAGCTCTTCGACATTTTCGCGGAGCCGCTCGCCTTGGTAGCCGAGGATTAGCGAGGCACCCTCGGCACCCCACGCCTGAGCGATCCCCCATGCAAGGCTTCGCCTATTGGCAACTCCGAATATGAGGGCGGTTTTCCCTTCCAGCAGTCCCTTGTTCATGCTACCTCACAGAAGCCCGCGCTTCTCAAAAAGTCACGACCTTTTGTGGTCGTTCCGGTGGTTGCAGCCCGGCCGGAGAGGACCGATCCAAAGGGTAAATTCCGATCTTTCCGAAGAACAATTCTTTCCGAAGAACAATGAGAGGGAGCAGCCCAAGGGAGCGGAAATGGAGGCTGCGGGAGGAGCGAGGAATCGCCGAGGCTCCCGCGCTTTCCGAAAAGAGGCCGTTTCTTTGCGTGAGCGCCGACGTTCCAGCTCTTGTTTGCGGCCTCTGACTCCTCGGAAAGGCAATGAGGAGGGGGTGGTTACGAGCGTCCTTCTTGGAGGAAGGGATTGGCCTCTCGCTCGGCTCCAATGGTAGTCGAGCGGCCATGGCCCGGATAGACCTCGGTTTCCGGGGGAAGCGGAAGGAGATAGCGGCGAATGCCCTCGATCAGGTCTTTTCGGGAACCACCGGGAATGTCCCAGCGGCCCACGCCTCCCGCGAAGAGAATGTCCCCGCCGAAGAGGCGGG
>NZ_CABFUZ020000115.1 GCF_902143385.2 Methylacidimicrobium cyclopophantes | reverse complement strand
CGGTCGCCGCCATCATCGCTGGAGCATCGTTGATGCCGTCGCCTACGTAGAGCGTCTTGCCTTTGGCGGTCTCGCCCTGGACGAGCGACAGCTTCTCTTCCGGAGTCTGATTGGCGCGGATCTCTCGAATGCCCACTTGATCGGCAAGGTAACGGACCTCGGATTCCCTGTCGCCGGAGACGAGGAGAATACGGCGAAACTGATGCTTGGGACCGAGGTGAGCCACAAAGGAGCGGCTCTCGGAGCGGGGGCTGTCCCGGAAATGGAAAGTCGCCGCGTAGCGATCCTCGACCAGGACGATGCATTCGAGGCCGTCAAACGAGGAGGGGAGATCCGCCTGCGCAAGCTGAGTCGGCGTAAGTCGGGAACGAGAGGTAAGGCGGATGCTCCTTCCTTCGACTACGCCCAGCAGGCCCTCTCCGGGTGGTTCGCTGACCTCCGACGCCTCCGGGGGGGAGATTCCCTCAGCCTGGGCGGCGGCAAGAACGGCGCTTGCGAGCGGATGCTTCGAGTACCGCTCCAGGCTTGCGGCCGCCGCGAGGACCTCTGGACGGGAGAAACCGGGCGCTAGCGTCAATTCGGTTAGGCGGGGCTCACCGTAGGTCAAAGTTCCGGTCTTATCGAAAATGGCGGTGCGACATTCCGTCACATCCTCCAGAGCCGCAGGGGTTCTCACGATAAGCGATCGCCGAGCGCAGAGGGAAATGGCTCCGAGGATCGCCACGGGGATGGCGAGGATGAGCGGGCAGGGGGTCGCGATCACCAGCACGGCGAGGAAACGAAGGGGCTGGCCTGTGGTCAGCCACGTTGCTGCAGCGACTGCGACCGCTGACGGCGTGTAGTAAGTCGCGAGCCTATCGGCTAAGCGACGAAGCCGTGGTCGCTCCTGTTCCGCCTGCATCATCACGGCCAGAATTTTCGCGTAGCGAGAATCGGATGGAAGGCGGGTCGATCGGATGGTCAATGCAGACTCCCCGTTGATCGCCCCGGAAAGCACCCTCGCTCCCCGCGTCTTCCGTACGCGATAGGGCTCCCCGGTCAGGTAGACTTCGTCCATGTGGCCTTGCCCTTCGATGACGATGCCGTCGACCGGGCAGGTTTCATGGGGATAGACGACGAGGCGATCCCCGATACGGACGGAGGAAAGAGGGATGTCCTCCAAATCGGACTCTCTTTTCCGGTGAGCGATTGAGGGCATCCGCCTGGCCAGGACGCGGAGGACGGAGGAGGCCTGTGCGGTGGCAAAGCTCTCGAGGAACTCTCCGCCGGAGAGCATGAGGATGATGATCGAGCCTGCGAGGTATTCCCCGAGAAGGAAGGAGACGAGGATGGAGAGCCCGGCGAGGAGGTCCGAGCCGAACTCTCTGCGGAGCATTTTCTTCCCCAACTCCCAAAGAAGAGGAATGCCTCCCGCCGCAATCGTGAGCAAGAGCGGCAGAGCGTATTGGTTCGGCGGCAGCCGGAGCCAGAAGCGGAGCGCCAAATGCAAAAGGATGGCCGCGAGGGCGAAGAGGGCGATCGCGCCCTTTTGGTGTTGGACGAGCCAGGATAGCGTCCCGGAGGGCCACTCGCGGGGTTCCTGCGGAAGGATCGGGCGCTTCACGAGGGGTCGTCCGCGGCGGCGGCGTGGGGGGATTCGGCGGCAAGAGGGTTTTGCTCCGCGGTCGATTTCGGCTGCATCGAAGAGCGATGTCTTGCGTCGTCCCGCTCCGTCCAAGTGTAGAGCGCCGGTAGAAGGAGAAGGGAAAGAAGGCTCGAGGAAAGGATGCCCCCGATCACGACGAGAGCGAGCGGCCTCTGGACCTCGGCGCCTGCACCCTGGGCGAGCGCCATCGGAAGGAAGCCGAGGCTGGCTACGGCCGCCGTCATGAGCACCGGCCGCAATCGAATCTGGCAACCCTCCCAGACCGACTCCCGAACGCTCTTTCCATCGTTACGCAGTTGATTGAAGAAAGAGATGAGCACAAGCGAGGCGAGCGTGGCGATTCCCGAAAGGGCGATGAAACCGACGGCGGCGGAAAGACTGAAAGGAAGGTTCAGGATTCGGAGGGAGAAGATTCCCCCCGTCGCCGCGACCGGGACGCTCAAAAGCACGAGCAATGTCTGCCGCAAGCTGCCGAGTGCGGTGTAGAGAAGAAAGAAGATGAGTAAGAGGCCCGCCGGAATGATGACCGCCAGGCGCGCCTGCGCGTGGACGAGGTTTTGGTATTGTCCGCCGAATTCCAAGAAGTAGCCGGGAGGGGGGTGCAGGGCCCGAAGAATCCGCGTTCGTGCCTCACGAACAAAGCCTTCCAGGTCCCTGCTGCCGAGGGTGACTTCGAGAACCTGGTAGCGGATTCCGCTCCCGCGATGGATCATTCGGACCCTGTTGCGAATCGTGTAGCCAGCGACCTCCTTGAGCGGAAGGAGCCCCCCGTTCTCGCTACGGACGGGGAGCTCCAGGACTTTCTTCGGATCGCTTCTTTCCGCTTCGGGTAGCCGGATCACAAGGGGATAGCGGCGTTCTCCGTCGATCATCGTTCCTACGGTCTCTCCCCCGATACCGGTGGCGATTGCGTTGTTGATTTCCACCGATTCGACGATATATCGCTCCATCGCGACGCGGTCGGGGCGGAACTCCAAGGAAGGGCAGCGTCCGGCCGACTGGAACTCGACTTCGAGGGCGCCCGGGATGGTGCGCAGAATCTCTTGAGTCCGCGATGCCAGCCCCTCGAGGATATCGTAATCGGGTCCGAACCACTTCACCGCGAGCTCGGCGCGTTGCCCTTCGAGCATATCGTTGAAGCGCATTTCGATCGGCTGCACGAAGAGCATGCTCTGTCCCGGAACGCGCGTCTCCACTTCCCGGGAGATGATTTCGATGAGCCTTTCCCGATCGATTGGGCGCCCGTTT
Organism: Methylacidimicrobium cyclopophantes; assembly: GCF_902143385.2. Taxonomy (GTDB): domain Bacteria; phylum Verrucomicrobiota; class Verrucomicrobiia; order Methylacidiphilales; family Methylacidiphilaceae; genus Methylacidimicrobium; species Methylacidimicrobium cyclopophantes. Next base: position 24,295 of record NZ_CABFUZ020000115.1, on the reverse strand, counting down.
TCCCTGCGCCACTGGGAGCGGGGCCGGAGCATCATATACAAATCGTTTTCGTTCGGGGGCATGGGATCCGTTGCGATTTCGGAGGTGCCCGTTCGCGAAAAGAGAACTTCGGCTTCCGGAATGCGCTCCAAAAGCATCTTCTCCGTCGCCTTTTCAATGGCAACGGATGCCTCGAGGCTCACCGACGGCGCCTTGTAAAATTCGATGGTAAAGGCGCCCTCGTCGAGGCGGGGAACAAAGACCGCCCCCATATGGCGGAGTGTCCAGAGAGCGAAGGCGAAAGCCGCGAAGGAGCCGCCCACCACGAGGATGCCGCCGCGGCCGAGGGTCCAGCGAAGCAGCGGAAGATAGGCCTTCCGGGCGATCCGGACCATCCACGTCTCCCGGTCGGAACCGTTTCCCCGGATCCAAACCGTGGCTGCTGCGGGAACGTAGGTCAGAGCCAGAAGAAGAGATCCCGAAAGGGCGAGGATCACCGAAAAGGCCATAGGTCGGAACATCTTCCCCTCGATCCCCCCTAAGGAGAGAATCGGCACGTAGACCACCGTAATCACCAAGACGCCGAAGAAGACGGAAGGCCCGACCTGCTCGGCCGCAAAGAGGATCGTCGAAAGCCTCTCGGAAGGGGAAAGAGGGTGCCCAACACGGCTTCGGCGCTGGGCGAGCTCTCGAAGCGCGTTGTCCACCAGGACGACCGCCCCATCTACGAGCAGGCCGAAATCGATGGCTCCCAGGCTCATCAAGTTGGCGGAGATGTGGAGCGGACCCATAGAGAGGAGTGCAAAGAGGAAGGAAAGGGGGATCACGGAAGTGACCAGAAGGCTTGCCCGGACATCGCCCACCAAGAGAAAGAGGACACCGACGACCAAGAGGGCGCCTTCCGTAAGGTTTTTGACGACGGTCTGAATCGTCCGGCTGACCAACTCCGACTGATCGTAAAGAATGCGGATCTCGACCGAAGCGGGAAGCCTCTTTCGGATTTCTGCCATCTTTTCCTTCACGCGGCTTGCGACAGCCCGCGCATTCTCTCCGATCAGCATGAGCACCGTGCCGACGACCGCCTCCTTCCCGTTTACCGTCGCAGCCCCGGTTCGGATGTTCGGTCCGACGGCGACTTGCGCGAGATTCCGGACCAATAAAGGCTGCGTGCCGCCCGCATACTTGATCGGCAGCTGCTCGATCTGCTCCAAGCTTTCGACTCGACCCAGCGAACGGACGAAGAGCTGTTGGCCCATCTCGTCGATGACCGCTCCCCCCGCATTTTGGACGTTTTTCCCGACGAGAGCGCCGAGTTCGGATGCGGTCAGGCCGGCGTGAAAGAGGCTTTCGGCGGTGGGGGAAACGACGATCAGCTTCTCGTAGCCGCCCGACGTGTTGATGTCGGCGACTCCGGGAACCATCCGGAGAAGAGGCTTGACCGAGTATTCTTGGAGCAGTCGCAATTCCATGAGCTGCAGTATTTCGGTGGGCGGCTTGTCCTCTGCGTCCGGACGGTATTCGAGCGAGTAGTAGAGGATTTCTCCCAAGCCGGTCGCCATCGGGGCGAGCGAAGGGCTTAATCCGCGCGGAAGTTTTGCTTCCGCCGCGAGCAGCCTTTCGCTGACCAGCTGCCGGCTTCGGTAGATGTCGGTTCCGTCTCGGAAGATCAGGGTTACCTGCGAAAGACCGAACTTGGAGAGCGAGCGCATCACGTCGAGTCCGGGGATGCCGGCGAGCTCTACCTCCAAAGGAAAGGTGACCAGCTTTTCGATCTCCTCTGGAGCAAGGGAGGGAACCGCGGTATTGACCTGCACCATCGGGCTCGTGATATCGGGCACCGCATCGATCGGGAGTCGGAGCGCCGCCCAGAGTCCGAGTCCGAAAATTGCCGCGGAGGCGAAAAAGATCAACTCCCGCCGATGGACGGCGAACCGGAGAAGAGCGTTAATCACGGAATCCTCGGAGCGATTGCGGACGGGGCTCGGCGTTCCGAAGGCAGGAGGCGGATCGATCTGGAAGATGTCGCAGACCGTCCGACGGAGCCACGGGTTCGGAAAAAGCGGGCTTGGTCCTCATCCCTCGGGGGAGGGCGCGATCGGCTCTCCTGCGATCGACGGGCTGCGGCCTTGCCGGTGCTCCTTTCCTTGCCGGGGTCTTTCCCGCCACCCTTCCATCCAAGAGTAGAGAGTCGGCAAGAGGAGGAGGGAGAGGAGTGTCGAGGAGAGCACGCCGCCGATGACCACGATCGCCAGCGGCCGCTGGACTTCCGCACCCGCTCCTGTTGCAAGCGCCATAGGCAGGAAGCCAAGGCTGGCGACCGTAGCGGTCATGAAGACGGGCCGAAGACGAATCTGGCAGCCCTCCCAGACGGCTTCGGTGACGCTCCGCCCTTCCGCGCGGAGCTGGTTGAAGAAGGAGACCAGGACGAGGGCGGCCAGGACGGCGATGCCCGAGAGCGCGATAAAGCCGACGGCCGCCGAGAGGCTGAACGGGAGGCCGGCCCATTGCAGGCCGAAGACCCCTCCGGTGATCGCGACGGGCACGCTCACCAGCACGAGGGCGGTCTGCCGAAAATTTCCCAAGGCCGTGAAGATCAGGAAAAAGATCAAGAGGAGCGCTGCCGGAACGATCACCGTCAAACGGGCCTGGGCGCGGAGAAGGTTCTGATACTGGCCGCCGAATTCCAGAAAGTAACCCCGGGGAACCTGGATCTCTCGGGAGATGCGGCTTTGGGCTTCGCGGACGAATCCTGCCACGTCGCGGCTGCCGAGAGTGACCTGCACCGGCTGGTAGCGGATTCCTCCCGAGCGGTGGATGATGCGTACTCGGTTCTCGATGCTGTACCTCCCGACTTCGCCGAGAGGCAAAAGTCCGCCCGATTCGCTCCGTACCGGGAGCCGAAGGATCGCCTTCGGGTCCGAGCGGAGCTCGTCGGGAAGCCGAACAACGACGGGGTATCTCCGCTCGCCGTCGATCATCGTTCCAACGACCTGACCCGCCATCGACGTCGCCACCGCCGCATTGATCTCCCCCGCTTCCACGGTGTAGCGGTCCATAGCCGCGCGGTCGGGAGCGAACTCCAGGGAAGGAGCCCGGCCCGCCGACTGCATTTGCACATCGATGGCTCCCGGGATCTTCTGCAGGATCTCCAAGGTTTTTGCCGCGAGGGGCTCGAGCAGGTCGAAATCGGGTCCGTACCACTTCGCCGCCAGATCGGCCTTTTCTCCCTCGAGCATCTCGTTGAAGCGCATCTCGATCGGCTGCCCGAAGAGCATTCCTTGCCCGGGGACCCGCATCGAGATCTCGCCTTGAATGATCTCGATCAACCGTTCCCGGCTGATCGGCTTCCCCCCCTCTTTCCGCCACTCCTCCGGCCGGCGGAGGATCATGTAGGTATCGTTTTCGTTCTGCGGCATCGGGTCGGTGGCGATATCCGGGGTGCCCGCTCGGGAGAAGATGAGAGAGATCTCCGGAACGCGGGAGAGAAGCATCCTCTCTGTCTCCTTCTCGAGTGCCATCGAGGCTGGCAGGCCCATCGACCACGTTTTGTACATCATCACGGTGAAAGAGCCTTCGTTGAGACGGGGCACGAAGACCGCTCCCATCCGGCTCAAAAAGACGAGGGAGAGCGCAAAGAGGCCAAACGACGAGAGCACGACGACGGCCCCACCCCAGCCGAGCGTCCATCGGAGCGCCGGGGTGTAAAGGGCTCTTGCCCAACGGATGAAGAGGCTCTCCCGATCGTGCAATCCCTTGCCGAGCCAGAGGGAAGCCCCCGCCGGGACGTAGCTGAACGCCAACAGGAGGGAGCCGGAGAGCGCGAGGATGACGGTCAGGGCCATCGGACGGAACATCTTCCCTTCGATCCCTCCCAGCGCCAGAATTGGAAAGTAGACCACGGCGATCACGAGCACTCCAAAGAAGACGGAAGGTCCGACTTGCTCGGCGGCGGCCAGGAGCGCCGAATGGCGTTCGGCCTGCGTGAGCAGGCGGCCGAGCTGCGCCTGACGTCTGGCGACCTCTCGGATCGTGTTCTCGACGATGACGACCGCCCCATCGACGAGCAAGCCGAAGTCGATGGCGCCCAGGCTCATGAGGTTGGCTGAAACGTGGAGCGGGCGCATGAGCGCGATCGCGAAGAGAAAGGAAAGGGGGATGACAGACGCGACGAGCAGGCTCGCCCGAACATTCGCTACCAGGAAAAAGAGAACGCCGATGACCAGCAGAGCTCCTTCCGAAAGATTCTTGATGACGGTGTGGATCGTCCGGTTGACCAGATCCGATTGATCGTAGACGATCTGCAGCTCGACGCCGGGAGGAAGGCGCTGCTGTACTTCGGCCATCTTCGCCTTGACTCTCTGCGCGACGGTCAGGGCATTTTCTCCAATCAGCATCAGAACGGTCCCGAGCACGGTCTCCTTGCCATTATAGGTGGCCGCGCCCGTCCGGATATTGGGGCCGACGCTCACCCGCGCAAGGTCGCTGACGAGGATCGGCTTGGCGGATCCGCCATACTTGATCGGCAACCGTTCGATCTGCCGGAGATCCTCGACTCGGCCGAGCGAGCGGACGAAGAGTTGCTGTCCCGCTTGGTCGATGACGGCACCTCCTGCGTTCTCGACATTCTTTCCGATCAGGGAGGCCAGCTCCGAAGCGGTGATGCCGGCATGAAAGAGGCTCTCTGGATTCGGCTCGATCAAGATGAGCTTTTGAAAGCCCCCGCTGGTATTTACATCCGCCACTCCCGGCACCATCCGGAGAAGGGGCTTGACCGTGTACTCCTGGAGAAGACGCAGCTCCATGAGCTGGAGCATCTCGGTAGGGGGCTTCTCCTTGGCATCCGGTCGGTAATCGAGCGTGTAGTAGAGAATTTCGCCCATTCCGGTCGCAATCGGCGCCAGCGTCGGAGTCAAATCCCGAGGGAGCTTGGCCGCCGCGGTCAGGAGCCGCTCGCTGACCAGTTGACGACTCCGGTAGAGATCGGTCCCATCCCGAAAGATCATCGTGATTTGGGAAAGACCAAACTTGGAGAGCGAGCGCATCGTCTCCATGCCGGGGATACCGGAAAGCTCGATTTCCAATGGAAAGGTCACGAGCTTTTCGATCTCTTCGGGAGCCAAGGCCGGGACCGGGGTATTCACCTGCACCATGGGGCTGGTGATATCGGGAACCGCATCAATGGGGATTTGCAGTGCCGACCAGAATCCGGCGCAGAGCAATCCGAACGCGGCGAAGAGGACCAGTTCCCGCCGGCGCAGCGAAAAGGCCAAGAGTCGTTGCATCATCGCTCGCTTCCGGCATCGGGAAGCTTCGCCAGCTTACCGCAATCTCTTTTCATTCGGAACTCCTAGTGACTCCCTGCCGGAGCGAGAGCTCCAAGAGCCAGAGATCCTCCGCTCCCCGCGAGACTACGAGGGTGCCCGCAGGCGGGTTGCCGACGAAGGCAACCAAGCCGTCGGCCCCGAAGGAGACGGCGATCGGCGTTCGGCGATAGAATCGACCGTCCCAAACGTAGACGAAGTTGCCTTCGGCGGTCGCCAAAAGAGCGCTCCGCGGTATCGCCAGACGGGAAGCATCGGTCCCGAGCGGGGTCGAAAATTCAATCCAGGTGCCGACTGGGAACGCATTGGTTGGATCGGGAAACTCGATCAGGAGCTCTGCTTGGCCGGTAACCGAGACGAGCTCCCGATCGATCTGAAAGATTTTTCCCGTCTTTTCGGGCTCCGCAGCCGGGGACTGTCCTTTGTGGCGAAGGAGGACCGGATTTCCGACCTTGAGCTTATCGGCCGTTCGGGGATCGATGAAGACGGTGGCGTAAGCGTTCCCGGATCGGATCGAGCTGCTCGACTGCGCCCTTTCGGAGGCGCCGCGGTAAACCTGGGCGCTTCCGCTCAGTTGGGGAGCCAGACCGTGGATGACGACCGGCGTCGTTTCGATCCGCAGAGCTTTGCGGGTCACTTCACTGAGAAGGAGACCCTTTTCCGGAACGAGCTGCGGGAGCTCCTCGGCTTCCTTCTTCGCAGAGGAATTCTCCAAAACGATCTTCGGCTCTTGCAATATGGGCAGATTGGCCGCCCCCGCCTGATCTGCAGCCTTCCCCAAAGGGGCGAAGAAGGCCAGCCACGCGCCGAGGGCCCAGCCGAGGCGTTGCGGGGGAGTGAGGTGGAAGAGCATGTTCGAGGCGGCCTCAATTCCGGGCTCTCGTCTCAGACTTGCAACCGTCTCCGCGTTTGCGCGGCGAGGGGTCTTTGCCGTAAAGTCGTGTGGGTCATGGCCTCGAGCAGATCAGCGAGGAGCCGGAGTAGCTCCCGCAGTCAGATTTTCCAGGTTGAGCAGAGCCGTTTGCAGATCCAAAGCCGCCGTGTAGAGAGCTTGGGCGGAGTAGAGATACTGGCGCTGCATTTCGAGGAAGGTCTGCACCGGGATCGCTCCCAGTCGGTACTGTCGGTCGGCTAATTCGGCGGCGCGCTGAAGCCGGGGTATGACATCATGCGATTGCTCTCCGAGCTGCTTCCGAACCGTCTGATAGGTAGCATAGGCGGTGGCCACTGCGCTCTGGATGCTCCAGACGGCGGAGCCGTGCAGAGCTTCGGCCTGTCGCCGCTGCGCGTCGGCGGTCAGAATATTGCCCCGATTGTCGTTCCAGAACGGGAGACCGCTTGTGAAGACGATTCCCGGTCCCTGGTCGAAATTGGTTCCCTTCTCTCCGATCCAGAAGGGGCCGACTGAGAAATCGGGAAGTGCTGCGAGCTTCGCGGCATCGAGCGACTTGGCCGCACGGTCGATTTCGGTCTGCCGCATGAGCAGAGCATAGTTCCGGCTTTTTGCCTGCTCCTGCAGGACGGGGAGGGCGAGGGAAGGCGCCTCCGCCGGAGGAAAGATCGTGTCCGGGACGGGTGTGGCGGCCGGACGGGCACGAAGGGCGTTGATCTGCGCCTGAATGGCCCGCCGATTCTGCTCCAACTCCCGCGCCATCCTTTGCAAATCGACAAGGCTTCCTTCCAAGATGCGTAAATCGAGATAGCCTTGCACTCCGGCGGCGGGGCGCTTGCGGAGGAAGTCGACCAACCCCGCGGCCCTCTCCGAAACTTCCCGGGCGATCCTTGCGTTTGCCGTTCCGACTCCCAGACGATAGGCCAGGGTTCGGACTTGCATCGCCAGGCTCAAGCGAAACTGCTGGAGGCCGAGCTCGGCGACTCGGACATCCTTTTCCGCAATCGCCTTAGCCAGGGACATCTTCCCAGGAAAGAAGACCGGCTGGTAGATAGCGTATTCTTGCATCCAGCCGGTAGTCGTCCTGCCGCCCGTCGGCGTGCTGTACCAAGGACCGGCGAATCCTTCGATCTGCGGGTAGGGAATGATGCGTGCCTGGACCACCTGCCCTTTGGCGGCTGCGATCGCCCCCTCGTAATAGGCGATTTCCGGATTCCGTGCCAGGGCCTCGGCGACGAGAGAGTCGAGCGCAGTTTGCCGATCCTCGGCCGGCGCCGGTCCGCAGCTTGCGGCAAGGAGCAGAAAAGCGAGGGGGACCCGGACTCCCTTCATTTAGGGGAAACCCTTGGCTGGCAACTCCCCTCCCGTCAAGAAGAAGAGGTCGAGCCAGGCGAGCGCCGCGTCCATCCGGGCGGCGAGCGCGGTGCGGAAGGCGGAAAGATATTGTTGTTGGGCGGCGAGGAAGCGGTGGACGTCGATGGCTCCGATCCGGTATTGGCGCTCGGCGAGAGCGGCCGCTTCGCGGAGGGAGGCGATCAAGCTGGGCGGTTGGAGAGCGATCTGATTCCTTGCGCCCTCGTAGGCGGAGAGGCGGGCAAAGAGCAAACTTTCCACGTTCCGCTGAGCGGCCGGAAAGAGAGCCATCGCTTGCTCTTCCTGAGCCTTGGCGGTTGCGAGATTGCCGCTCTGGCCTGCCCAGGCTACACCCTCGATCCCGGGAATTTCCGCTTTACCGACCGGTAAGCCGACCGTGATCGTGAAACCGGGGCCGGCGTCGAAGTTTACCCCTTGGTAGGCCATCCAAAACGGTCCCATGGCCAGGTCGGGATAGCCGGCGAGTTCCGTCGCCTTGCGCTGGCGGCGAGAGCGCTCGATCAAGACGCGATGGATTCGCAGGAGGACGTTGTGTCCTTGGGCCTGCGCCAATAGGCGGTCGAGGGAGAGCGGCGGGAAGGATTCCCAAGGAAGCAGAAAGTCCGGGACGGGTGTCTCCGCCGGTCGGCCCAAATAGGCGTTGAGTTGAGCGACCAGCGTCCACCGGTTTTCTTCCAGCCAGCGGACCTCTTGCTGGAGACCGACGAGACTTCCTGACAAGATGTGGGCGTCGAGGTATCCGAGAATGCCCGTCTTTGGGCGCTTCTCCAAAAACTCGACGACGGAGGCGGTCCGCTCCTCCACTTCCCGCGCCGCCCCAACGCTTGCGACGGTGACGCCGATCTGCTGCGCAAGGGATCGCACGGCGACCTCGAGCGAAAGTCCGAACTCCTCGAAGAGCAGCTGTGCAAGGAGGACGTCGCGACGGGCGACGGCTTTCCGCAGCGAGACTTTTCCCGGGAAGTAAAAGGGTTGAAGAATCTCGAACTCCTGTTGGTATCCAAGCACGGTCTGACCGGCTCCCCCCCCGCTCAGGTAGGGTCCGACGAAGGCGATCAACTGGGGCTTGGGCAGCATCCCGATCTGGACGAACTGTCCTTCGGCGGCTTGGATCGCCGCCTCGTACGAGCGAAAATCGGGATTCTCGGCTCGAGCCTCGGCCACGAGGGCGCGCAGAATGTCCTCCTGCGGCGGCACCGCTCCGGAAGCCGCTCCAGGAAGCAGGAGCAAGAGCGAGCCGAGGGCCAAAGACTCCTGGATCCGCCGAAGGAAAGCTCTCTTTTGGTTCATGAAAAAGCGTTCCCAGCATCTATAGAGAGGAGGAAAAGCCGAGGGAAGGCTCTTTTGGCCGCGAGGGACGTCGGCTCCGGGCTTGCTTGACGCGCGCTTTTGCCGGCGGCTACAACGAAGAGGTGAGCTGTCGACTGGTTTTGCTGCGGCATGGCGAGAGCATCTGGAATCGAGAGAACCTTTTTACCGGTTGGGTGGATGTCGATCTTTCCGAGCGAGGAAAGGAGGAGGCGCTGCGGGCGGGGGAGCGCTTGCGGGAAGCCGGATTCCGATTTGACGAGGCCTACACTTCCGTCTTGAAGCGGTCGATTCGCACTCTCTGGATCGTGCTCGACGCTCTCGACCAGATGTGGATTCCGACCGTTTGTGCTTGGCAGCTCAACGAGCGCCACTACGGCGCTCTCCAAGGGCTCAACAAGAAGGAAATGGCGCGAAAGTACGGCGAGGAGCAGGTGTTGCTCTGGAGACGCTCCTACGATGTTCGTCCGCCGCAGCTTTCTCCGGACGATCCGGCCCATCCGCGGCACGATCCCCGCTACTCTTCCGTTCCCGCCGGTTCTCTACCGACGGGAGAGAGCCTAGAAGACACCCTGGCTCGTGTGATTCCCTATTGGAGGGGCGAGATCGCTCCTCGGATCCGGGCGGGGAAGCGGCTCATCGTGGCGGCTCATGGAAACAGCCTGCGGGCGCTGGTGAAGTATTTGGATGGGATGTCGGAGGAGGAGATCGTGAAGCTCAACATCCCCACCGGGATTCCCTTGCTCTACGAGCTCGACTCCGAGCTGCGCCCGATCGGCCGGCGCTACCTGGCTTCGGACGAAGAGGTAGCCCGCGCCGCGGCAAACGTCGTCGCGCAAGGGCAAGCCGGGTGAGCCGTGCGCCTCTCGTAAGGCTTCCGGAGGAGAAGATCCGATAAACCCCGTCCAACTCGAGATCTTCCGAGCCCTCTTCGTCTCCGTCGCGGAGGAGATGGGGTATGCTCTGCGCCGGACCGCCTTTTCCCCCAATATCCGGGAGCGGTGCGACTATTCCTGCGCCGTTTACGAAGCGGACGGCCGGCTGGCCGCCCAGGGAGATCACATGCCCGTCCATCTCGGCTCCATGCCGGTCGCCGTCCGGCGGGCGATTCAAGCGGTCCCAATGGGACCGGGAGACGTCGTGATTCTCAATGACCCTTATGAGGGCGGGACCCATCTTCCTGACCTAACGATGGTGTCTCCGGTTTATGAAAAGGGGCAACCAAGCGGGATGCCCCTCTTCTACGTCGCCAGCCGCGCCCATCATGCGGATATCGGCGGAATGACGGCGGGTTCCATGCCGCCGTCTTCGGACATCTTTCAGGAAGGCTTGCGCATCCCTGCGGTCAAGCTCGTGGAAAGCGGGAAGTGGAACGAGTCTCTGCTCCAAGTCATCCTGGCAAACGTGCGGACTCCGGGAGAGCGGGAGGGGGATTTGAGCGCCCAGCTCGCGGCGAATCGAACCGGCGAGGCGCGGCTCCAACAGATGCTCGGGCGGTATGGGAAAGAGCAGATGCAGAGGGCGGCCGAGTCCCTGATCGAGTATACGGAGCGGATGGTCCGCAAGCGGCTGTCGGACATCCCGGACGGTACCTACGAGGCCTTGGACTACTTGGATGACGACGGTTTTTCGGAAGAACCGATCCCGATTCGGGTGGCGATCCGAAAGAGGGGAGACGAAGCGCTCGTCGATTTCACCGGATCCGCCCGTCAGGTGCAAGGAAGCGTCAACGCGGTGTTGGCGATCGCTCTCTCCGCCGTCTCCTACGTCGTACGCTGCTTGTTGCGGGAGGACGTTCCAGCCAATGCGGGTTTACTCGCTCCGGTTCAGGTGGTTGCTCCATCGGGCTCGGTGGTCAACGCCCTCTTTCCGGCTGCGGTCGCCGCAGGGAATGTGGAGACCTCCCAGCGGCTGGTCGACGTGCTCCTCCGGGCTCTGAGCCAGGCATTGCCCGAAGCGATTCCCGCCGCATCCGGGGGAACGATGAATAACCTCACCCTTGGAGGGGTCGATCCCGATTCGGGTTCAGCCTTCGCCTATTATGAAACGATTGCCGGCGGTATGGGAGGCGGCCCCGCCGGAGAGGGAGATAGCGGCGTTCATACCCATATGACCAACTCGTGGAACACTCCGGTGGAGGCGTTGGAGCATGCGCTGCCGATCCGGATCGCCGCTTATCGGCTGCGACGAGGTTCCGGGGGGGCCGGAAGGCACCGGGGCGGAGACGGAATTATCCGAGAGATCGAGTTCTTGGCCGACATGGATGTCACCCTCCTCTCGGAGCGCCGGCGCTTTCCTCCTTACGGGTTGCAAGGCGGAGCCAATGGAAAATGTGGGGAGAATGTGCTGATCGACGAGGGCGGGGAGGCTTTTCTCCCTGGTAAGATCAGCTTCCGGGCGAGACGGGGCCAAATCCTCTCGATTCGAACTCCCGGAGGGGGCGGGTGGGGTCGGCCTTCTCCAATGGGGACCGGTTAACCGGCCTCTGCGGCTTGGCGCAGGGCGGCGAAAAAGGCCGCGAAGAGCAGCCGGTAACGCACCGGATCGCGTTCCGGATGGAACTGCACGCCGCGAACGAAGGGGTAGCCCGCGACGCGAACCTGCTCGACGATCCAATCGAGCCGGCACCAGGCCTCCGGAACCACCGAGGTCCCCAAGCGATCGAGCGCCTGGTGGTGGGAGCTGTTCACCGAGGAAAATCGGAGATCGACCCCTTTGGCATAGGTCAACGGCTGGGTGTGGGAATCTTCGAGGTTTTCATGGCCTGGCACGTCGAGATGGAGAGTGCCGCCCAAGGCGACGTTGAGGATTTGGATGCCGCGGCAGATGCCCAGGACCGGCAACCGTCGAGCCAGGGCCGAGCGCAGAGCGGAAAACTCCCACTGGTCGCGTTCCGGGTTCGGCCGGCGAATCTTCTCCGGGGCGTCGACCTCTTGCTGGAGGAAGGAGGCGGAGATGTCGGTGCCGCCGGTAAGGAGGAGCCCTTGCCAGCATTCCGGCGGAACCTCTTCGGTCCGAGCATTTCGGAGCAAGAAGCCCTCAGGTGCGAAGATTCGCCCAAAGAGCGCTTCGTCCTTGGACCGGATCCAGGAAGCGACGGCAAGCATAATTCCCTATAGCAAGAAAAGGACCGTTCGCGAGTCGGCGCTTCCGCGGAAGGAAAAAAAGGCGCTTTTGAGATCGCTCGAAATTCGAAAAGTCGGACAATGGCTCCAGCGACATGAAGTATTCCTGCCCAGCGGAAGGGATCTTCGTAATCCAGGAGCATTTCGCGCGGACCCATCACTTCGATTTCCGGCTGGAACGGAACGGGGTGCTCAAAAGCTGGGCTCTTCCGAAAGGGGTGCCGGAGGAGGAGGGCGTGCGCCGGCTCGCGGTCGAAGTCGAGGATCATCCGCTCTCCTACGCGGGATTTTCCGGAACCATTCCCCACGGGCAGTACGGGGCGGGCCAGGTTCGTGTCTGGGATCGGGGCAACTATCGGGCCGAAGAGTGGGAGCCCGATAAGATTACTTTTGAACTGCTGGGGAAGCGGATCTCCGGGAAGTTCGCCCTCATTCGTCTGAAGCGAGGGGATGGCCGGAACTGGATCCTCCTTCGGCGAAAGGAGTAGTATTGGTTCCCCACGGGTCGTCCGGCTTGTTCCTGGACCCGGGTTCCGCTACGCTTCCCCTCCGTTGTGGGCAATCCATCGATCGCGCCGGAAGGGGAGCAGGGGGCAAAACCGCTCGTCGGGTTTTTGGGGATGGCGACCGGAATCTTCGAATTCCTCGGTCGGACGGGGCGAGCCCGTCCGGTGGAGATCGCCGGCGGACTGGGATTGGATCTCGGATATGTGGGCGCCTTTTGCGAGGCCGGATTTGCCTTCGGGTATCTCGAGGAGGAAGGGGGATGCTTTTCCCTCGCAGGGGAGATCGATCGCGCTTCTTTTCTAGCGACTGCGATCGAGGCGGTCTTTGCTCCGTCGGTCACCCTGCGGCTGCTGCCGCTTTTCCGAACGGGGCATCGGCCGGGGCCGGGGGCCTTGATCGACCCCGAAATTCGTCCCTGGTTCGGAGAGTTCTTGGAGGGAAAGCACCGCTCGCTCTTCGAGGAAGCGATCTTCCCCGGTCTACCCCTCTTGGGAGAGCTGGCAGAGAGGGATGGTCTCATTCTCGATCTCGGCTGCGGGAACGGATGGCTTCTGCGCTGCTTGCTTTCCCGTTTTCCACGATGGCGCGGAATCGGCATCGACCGCGAGGCGAGCCGAATCGCCCAGGGGAGAGCGGCCGCCCGATCGGCCGGACTTTCCGATCGGCTCGAGTTGATCGAAGGGGACCTTCTTTCCTGGCACGGTCGGGAGGCGGCCGACCTGGTAGTCGTAAGCCGGGTTCTGCACCATCTCTGGCCTGAGCGGGAGGGGTTTTTCGCCCATCTCGATCGGATCGTGCGGAGAGATGGGACTCTTTTCCTTTGGGAACCGTGTTGGCCACAGCGGCTCGAATCCTTACGCGAGCCCTCCCGGCGAAACCTTGCTTTTCAGAACCTGCACGAGTATGCGCAAGGTGCCCGCCTCCTTTCTTCGGAGGAACTGGTCCGGGGGGTCGAGGAGGCGGGCTGGAAAACGTCGACCCGTTGGTTTGCCGGTGGGGCCGAGATGGTGGTGCTGGGCAAGAGAAAGGAAGCGGGATGGGGAGCTGGATGAAGGAGCTGGCGGAGCTTCACGCCAAACACGTGTTGACCCCGTGGTCGGTACAGAAGCGGGCCTCGGGCCCGATGATCGTGCGAGGCGAGGGGAGCTTTTTGTACGATTCCGAAGGGAACCGTTACCTCGACTTGAGCGCGGGCTTGGTCGCCGTCAACCTCGGCCATGGAAAGGAACAGGTGGTTCAGGCGATCCAGCAGCAGGCGGCGCGCCTCTGCTACGCCTCTCCGGCGTTTTTTCATGACCAGCGAGCGCTCTTGGCGCAAGGCCTGAGCCAGAGCGCGCCCTGGCCGGAGGGAGCCAGGACATTCTTTACGACGGGAGGCGCGGAAGCCAACGAGGATGCGATCAAGATGGCGCGGATGATCACCGGGCGCCAAAAGGTGTTGGCCTTCTATCGTTCCTTTCATGGATCCACTTCGGGTGCAGGGACGCTCACCGGGGAGTTTCGGCGCTTTGCCGGGGAGCCGGGGATTCCGGGAGTCGTTCATTTTTGGGGACCCTACCTTTACCGCAGCCCCTTCTTTTCGGAAAACGAAGCGGAGGAAAGCGATCGAGCCCTGCGCCATTTGGACCTTGTGCTCCTCCATGAAGATCCGACCCGGGTGGCGGCGATCGTTCTCGAGCCGGTCGTCGGCTCCAACGGAGTTTTGGTCCCGCCGAAGGGGTATCTTGCCCGCGTGCGTGAGCTTTGCAATCGCCACGGCATCTTGCTTGTCTTCGATGAGGTGATGACGGGATTCGGTCGCCTTGGCGCTTCCTTCGGCGCGATTCGGCTGGGCACCACCCCCGACATGATTACCTTCGCCAAAGGGGTGACGTCGGCCTACGTTCCGCTCGGAGGTGTGTTGGTGAGGGAAGGGCTCGCGGCAACCTTCGATGCGAAACCTCTCTGGTGCGGCCACACCTACTCCGGCCATCCCCTAGCGGTGGCGGCGGGAATGGGAGCTCTCATCGCCTATCGAGACGAGGGGCTCTTCGATCGTGCGCGCCTGATCGAAGAGTGGCTGTGGCGTGGACTACGGAACCTCGAAAAGGAGAGTCCGCTGATTGGAGAGGTCCGCGGGTTGGGGGCATTTTTCGGCCTTGAGTTGGTCCGTGATCGAGAGACGAGGGAGCCGCTTTCCCTTTGGCACAAGCCGCTTTCGCCGGAGATCCTCTGGCTGCAACAGCAGCTCCTCGGCCGTGGAGTCTATGCGTTTTTCAAACACAACGTGATGCTCATCGCTCCTCCGCTGACCATTACAGAAGAAGAGTTGCAGGACGGATTGGAGCAGCTGGGAGAAACCCTCCGACGGTTATGGGAAGAACCATCCTTCCACCTCGGACGGATTTGAGGCGCTCAGATCCGCGATGATCCGGTCGGCTCCTTGGAGCGAATCGGCGGGACGGGTTGTCGTCAAACCGACCACTTTCATTCCGGCGCGTTTTCCCGCTTCAACGCCG
The DNA here is from genome assembly GCF_902143385.2 of Methylacidimicrobium cyclopophantes. Taxonomy (GTDB): domain Bacteria; phylum Verrucomicrobiota; class Verrucomicrobiia; order Methylacidiphilales; family Methylacidiphilaceae; genus Methylacidimicrobium; species Methylacidimicrobium cyclopophantes. The sequence goes on along the minus strand of NZ_CABFUZ020000115.1, from coordinate 9,291 downwards.
GCGGGCGCGTCTTCGAAGACGACGGAGCGCTGGGGAGGGATGCCCAAGCGGGCGGCGGCCAAAAGAAATACCTCGGGGTCGGGCTTGCCCCGGCTCACCTCTTCGGCGGCGACGATGGTTGCAAAGAAGGGCTGGAGGGCGAGCTTCTCGAGCACGAGCTCGATGTTCGCCCGGTGCGTCGAGGAGGCGATCGCCGCGGGAATCGAGCGAAGGGCCAACTCCCGGCACCAGGCGAGGACACCCGGGCAGAGCGCCACCCCTTCCTCTCCGACGATCCTTCGGAAGAGCGCCTCCTTCCGCAAGCTGAGCCGAAGAACCTCCTGCGGATCCTCGGTCCAATGGAGGATTTGGGGGATGATCCATTCGTTCTTCATCCCGAAAGTCTCGAGGAAGAATCCCGGGAAGAGAGGGAGCCCTTCCTCCCGGGCGAGCCGGCGCCAACTCTCCTCGTGCTGCCGCGAAGAGTCGACCAGCACCCCGTCCCAGTCAAAAATGGCGGCCCAACGAGACATTCGCAGGGAAGAATCGCTTATTTCCATAGAGCACCTGCCACGGAGAACCAGCCGGAAGTCTGGCGGTCAACCTTTTTCGCTTCCGCTCTCCCCGCTCCGGGCCGAAAGATCGGCTTTAGGCAATCCTCTTGAGCTGCTCGTGCCGGAGCCGCAAGCGGAGCACTCCCTTGCCGAGGCGGAGCTCCTCAAGGCGGAGAGCAGCGACGCCCCCCTTGTCCATGGGAAAGCTTTCTGGCGAGCTCGCCCCGAGGAGGGCGGCCAGATGCTCGGCGAGACTCGGCATATGCCCGACCAAGAGCAGTGTAGAATCCGTGGGCAGGGGCTTGAGCAGGCCGAGAAGCTCCGAGGTCGACCTCCCGTTCTCGAGCTCTTTCTGGATCTCCACTGAGAAGGAGCCCGAGAGCGTCTCGGCGGCGATTTCGGCGGTCTGCCGCGCTCGGATCAGGGGGCTGGACCAGAGAAAGTCGGGGCGCACACCCAACCGATGGAGGGCCTTCCCGGCAATCCGGGCTTCCTGGCGGCCTTCCTTTGTCAACTCGCGCGCGGTGTCGTTCGATGCTTCCCGAGCGGCCGTCGCATGGCGGAGAAAGTAGACGATCATGAGCAGAGACTACTCGACCGTGCGGCGGGACGAAAGATTCCACACCTTCGTTTCCCGTGGCGAGGGAAAGAGGAGTTTCTCGCTTGCCTAAGAACGAAATTGGCAGGCATCCTCGAGAGGGAGAATAGAAGCGGCAGAGGGAGGGTCAATCATGTCGGATCATGTCTATAAGGTCATCGATGTCGTCGGCACTTCGGACGTGAACATTCACGAGGCGGTGCGAAATGCGATCCACCGGGCGTCTAAGACGATCCACAACCTCCAATGGTTTGAAGTCAAGGACATCCGGGGAGCGATCCACAACGGGGAACCCCACTTCCAGGTAGAAGTGCGGATCGGCTTCCGGCTCGACGCGTAGAAAGGGTTCGGGAGACTTGCCGACGGGAAACCGTCTCTCTTTGCCCGCGGCGCGGGAAGGCTAGTAGACTCGGTAAGGGAGGAATTTTCCGCTCATTTCGATCTTGACCCGGTCCCCCTGGGGATCGGGCTCCCGGGCGATCCTCATGCGGAAGTCGATCGCGCTCATGATGCCGTCGCCGAATTCCTCATGGATGATCTCCTTGATCGCCATGCCGTAGACCGAAAGGATTTCGTAAAATCGGTAGAGGAGCGGATCGGTAGGAATGCCCGTCGGGAGCGAACCCTTGTAGGGGACGATCTGCAAGAGCGTCTCCGCCTCTCGGGGCAGATTCAGGAGCCCGCACAGGGCATGAGCCTGAGCGGCGGTCAGTGCCATCTGGCCGAGGCAGGCCGCTGCGGCCCACTCCTTGCTCACGCCGAGAGTTCGGGCGATTGCGTCCCACGAGAGCCCCTTGCGGATTTTCTCCGCGAGGATGCGTTGCGTCAGATCCGATCTACTCACAAACCCCTTTTTCGATGCGAGGAGGCTTTGAACGGCGATGAACCAATGCGCGTCTCGAAACCTGCGCTCGAGAGGACTCGAACCTCCACGGGTTTCCCCACAAGCACCTCAAGCTTGCGCGTCTGCCGGTTCCGCCACGAGCGCATGTTTCCGACGTAAGGGAGACTTTACTTTCGGTACAAACCGCCGCGCAATCAAAAAGGCGGAGGGGTCGAAATCGCCTCGGAATCGGATCCATTCCATTGTCACGGTCGGAAGGCCTTGCTAAGAGAAGGCCTATGAGGAGAGAAGGCGTCGTGGGTGTTGTTTTCCGACTATCGTTCGGATGGAGCCTCGCGGTTTTCGTCGCGGCGGCGTGGCTCGCTTCGGGAAGGTGCAGCCAAGCGGCTACCGCCTATGTGAGCTCGGAGCCTGTCGGGATCATCGCGATCGACTTGGAAAAGATGACCGTAATGCGTCGCTTCCCGCTCCGGAAGTCGAGCCCTCGAGGAATCGGGGTCAGCAGAGACGGTCAATATGTGGTAACCGCTGACAAGCTCAGTGAGGATGTTGCGGTGGTCGATCGAAAGACCGGGCACGTCCTTCGACGGATTCCAATCGGTCCCAAGCCCGAGTTCCTTAAGTTCAGCCTTGATGGACGCCGGTTTTTCGTCGCCCACGAGCCGTCGTCGCAGGGAGCTCCGTCGAAGGGAGCGGAAGGTGCTCTCGAAAAAGCAGCCCAAGCGGATGGCGCAGAAAAGACGCCTGCGCGGATCGTCGAAATCCATGTCGAGAGCTGGCAAGTCGTACGAAGCTTCCCCGCGAGTCTCGACACCGAAGGAATCGAGCTTTCCGCTGACGGGAAGGAGCTCCTCTGCGCGAACGAATCGGAAGACTCGTTGCGGGTCTATGACCTGGAAGCGGGCGGGGAGGTTCGCCGCATCGATCTCCGCCCGTACGGCAGTCGTCCGCGCGGGGTCAAGCGCTCTCCCGATGGGAAGGAATACCTCGTCTCGTTGGAGAATTCCGGAAAGATCGTCGTGCTCGATGCGGGGCTCAACTACGTCGCTTCGGTAGCGACCGGAGCGGGGCCGTACGGCATCTCCTTCGATCCAGGCGGCAAGCATTTCCTCGTGGCCGCCTCCCGAGCCAAAAAGCTGCAGGTCTTCGACGCTCGGAGCCGAAAGCTCCTCAAAGAGATGGCGGTCGGGGAGCGGTGTTGGCATTTTACCTTTACCCCCGAGGGAGATCGGATCCTTGCGGCCTGCGGACGCTCGAACGAGGTGCTGGTCTTCGACGCCCGGAGTTATCGCCTCCTGAAGATCCTTCCTGGGATCCCGCTGCCTTGGGGGATCGTGACCTACCCTCGTGCGTACGGGAGTCTCGATCTTCCGTAAAGAGCGCGGAGGAGGGAGCGGCTTTCTATCGATACCAGGCTTTCCACTCCACATGGAGAGTGGTGTACCCTTCGGGCGCGTAGATCTGCCGGAAGTGCCACCAGACCGTGCTCCCTTCTACCCGATAGCCGGCTGGAAGAACGCGGAGAACCTGGTTCTGGAGAAATTCCCGAAAAGTTGGGGGAGGGTCCCCGCCCATTCCGAAGGCGGGTGTCTGGCGAAAAGCCGTGTACATCTTGCCGAGATCGACCACGATCCAGTAGTCGTCGATCGGCGGGCGCCAATTAGCCCACTCGATCCAATCCTCAAAAAAATCGATCTTTTGCGCCGGGTCGCGCGGAAGGACCCGTTGGAGCGCATCGGTGCGGACCTCAATTTCCCGCCCGGCTGGAAATTGCAGGAAATCCCAGTAACGGTTCCCAAATTTCTGTACGGGGACCGGACGTCCGTCGATCGAGTCCCGATACTCGAGATACGGTTGTTGCGGAAGCTCGTCATGGTAGAATCCGTTGACGAAAGAGGGGCCGAAATTGCGAAAGCGAGTGACGAAAATCTCCCGTAGGCGCGGCTCCTTCCGTCCGCTTTGGTCTGTCGAGGCGAGGAAAAGAGTGTAATATTTTCGGACGGAAACGAGCTGAATCAACTGTGACGCCGCGGTCGGCGGGGCGGAAAGGGAGGCGAGGACCAAGGCGAGGAATGCCGAGCCGGCCCCGAGGATCGAAAGGGCGCATCGTCTCGATGCGAGCCCCACCGGAAGGAACGAGGCGGCTGCAAAGAGAGGCGGGATGCCCGTTGGGGAAACGTGCCTTTCCACCCGCCTCATGCCGCCGCCTCGGTCGCTCTGCCGCTACCAGTTCCGAAGCTTGGGATCGCCGTGGTAGATGGAGCGGACAAACGCGAGCACCTTCCAGATCTCGTCATCGCTCATCACGCTGCCGAAAGGCGGCATGGGAGCCACGACGTTTTCGCGCCCGATGCGTGTATATCCCTTCTTTTGGAGCTCGACGCTCCCATACTTGATCAGCTCGAAGAGTGTCTTGTCGTCGCTGCCGTAGACCCACGTATCGTTGATCACCGGAGGACACATGCCTCCTCCCCCCATGCCGCCGTGGCATCCATTGCAACTCCGGCTAAACCAGAGCTTCTTCCCCTCGGCGATGGCTTGCGGGTTGTCGGTGTAGGGATTTTTGAGGGCTCCCCCGGCGGCTCCGGAAGGTTGTGGTCCCGACGGGGTGGGAGCCGTTTGGGACGGGGCGGCGGGCTGCTGCGCTGCCGCAGCGGTGAGCCAGAGGCCGGCCAAGGCCGGCAGCAGATAGCGTGTCCAAGACGTAGTGCGTTTTCCTCTCTTCATGATCTCCGGTGGTTGTCGCGCCTCCCGATCGGCCCAAGCTTACTGGGCGGGAGGCGGAGTCTTTCTTGCAGGGCCCCTCGCATTTTCCAAAAGGGAAGCGAGCGATTGATAGCCCCTTTCCTGCGCGAGGGCCAGCGCCGTTTTTCCTTCCCGGTTCCGTTGGTCGGGACGAGCGCCCGCGCGCAGAAGCAGTTCGACGATCGGTAATCGATTCCGCGAAACAGCCAGCATCAAGGGTGTGATTCCCGCGGGATTCGAGGCGTTGGGATCGGCACCTTTTTCGAGGAGCATGTGGACGACGGCGTCGGAGCCGGAAGTCGCCGCAAACATCAGAGGAGTGTAGCCCCCCGCACCGCTCTTCGCGTTCACGGGGACTCCGTGCGAAAGAAGGATCTCGACGAGTTCAGGATCGGAACCGCTCGCCGCCAGCGAGAGGGGGGACCATCCATCCTTGGCGGCCATGCTGCCGTTGGCACCATGTTCGAGGAGAAGGCGGACGAAATCTCGGTTATCCTTCCAGACCGAGAAGAGGAGCGGAGTCCAGCCCTCGTTATCGGCGAGGTTGGGATTGGCGCCTTTTTCCAGCAGGAGTCGGGCCATCGGCCAGCGATCCATGCGAATGGCGTTTAGGAGCGGAGTAAAGCCTAGAGAGTCCCTTTCGTTGACGGACTTGGGATCCTTTGCCAGGAACTTTTCCGCCGCCGCGAGATCATCCGCGGTCACACAAGCCTGTAAGGAGTCGTGTTCCGCCGCCGCGGTTTGCGGAGGAGGAGAGGGCGGGGGCAGGGGCTTGTAACCACCTTGATGGGCGGGAAGATCGCCATCGACGATGCATTCAGGACAGTGGACGAGGGGCACGCCATATTCCACGAGAATCTGCTTGATCTCGGCTTTGTGCTCCTCCATCGCCCGGTTGAGCTCATCCCGGAGGGCCTGGTTTCCTTTGGGAACAGCCAGAGACATGGCGTATTCCAAGGGGACGGTCTGCTCCATCGTGTTGAGAGGGAGGATATCGAGCGGTGCCTTTTCCTTGGCGACATAGTAGCCGGCCAAAGGACCCCAGATCGCGCAGGCGTCGAGCGTTCCCCGGATCACCTGCTCGACCTGTTCTGCCGGATGTTCCTCCGGATGGACGCGAGAGTCATAAAAGATGTAGTGGACGACGGTGTTGTGCTGGATGCCATGGTTCCGGAGCGCGTCGCGCGCGGCTGAGGCCTGGAAGACGCCGATGCGCAGATTCTTGAGGATAGGATCGTCGAGCGACTGGATATGGAGGTTCCGATCCTTCCGCGTGACGAGGACAAAGGTCGATTTGTAGTAGGGCTTGGTGGGGAGAGCCAACTCGAAATCGGGCGGCATGTCGAAGAGCACGTCGCATCGATTGGCGTTGAGCGTGGTTCGTACGAGCCCCCTTTCATAGTAGGTGTACCAGAAGTATTCGAGGTTTTTGCCCATCGACCGGGCGAGAAGCTCGGAGATCTTATTCTGAAAGCCCTCGCCCCGCATGTTGGAGAGGGGCATGTTTCCCGGATCGCCGCAGACCCGCAAGGGAAGCTCGGAGGGTTGGGCCAAGCCGAGCGAGCAGAAAAAAAAGAAAAGGAAGAGGGCGGACCAACCCTCGTGGACCAGTCCGCCCTTTCCCGTTAGACGCATGGAGCTAACCGATTCGTCGGCTTACTGCACGCAGAACGTGTAGACCGTGCCGCCCATCGGTATGTTGTAGAAGCCATTCTCCGCGGCCATCCCCGAGCATCCGAGCGCCCCGTAGGGATCCGACGGATCGAGGCCCGCAGTGACCGGAAGACCGATCCAGCCGCCGATACCGGTGAGAATCGAAACATACTGCTTGCCGTTGACCTCGTAAGAGATCGGGTTGCCGATGATTCCGGAGTTGAGCTTCTGCTGCCAGAGGATCTTTCCGGTTTTCCGATCGACCGCTCGGAACCAGCCGTCGAGGGTGCCGTAGAAGGCCAGACCACCATCGGTCACGAGAGCGCCAGACCAGGTGGGGAAGCGCTCCGGGATATCCCAGCGCGCCTTGCCGGTGACGACGTCGAAGGCCTTGAAGCGCCCGAGGACTCCGGGCTTTTCGGCCTTCATCAGCACGTTGGCGAAGACGTAAACGCTGCCCTGGTTGGTGTGTGCGCGCTCCTGAGGCTCCAAGGTCATGCCCCAATTGTTGGTCGGGGCGTAGAAGACATTGGCTTCCTTCGGGTCAACCGCAACCGGCTGCTGGTCCTTGCCTCCTTGCGCCGAGGGGTAGGCCTGAACAGCCTTGCCCACCTCGAACGGCGAGTGCTCCTTCACCTTGACCGGACGGCCGGTCTTGAAGTCGATCTTCTCGGCCCAGTTGACGGTCACGAACTTGTTGGCACGAATGAGCGTGCCATCCGTTCGATTGAGGACGTAACAGAAGCCATTGCGGTCGAAGTGGACCAAGCAGGGCTTCTTGGCTCCATCGACGTTGATGTCGACCAGCACATCCTCGTTGATGCCGTCGTAGTCCCATTGATCGAACGGGGTCATCTGGTAGCCCCAAACCGCTTCACCGGTATCGGGCTTGCGGGCAAAGATGGTCATCGACCATTTGTTGTCCCACTTCCAAGGCTCGTTCGCTTCCTCATGGGTCTTGGCCTCGGTCCGGTAGCTCGGGCTCCAGAGACCGGGATTGCCCGTGTTGTAGTAGACCAAGTCGAGCTTCGGGTCGTAGCTATACCATCCCCAGGCGCATCCGCCGCCCCGTTTCCACTCTTCGTCGGGGTAGGTCTTGACGCCGAGATCCTGGCCGGCCTGCCCATACTCGGGATGCTTGCTGTTGAAGTCGGGGCCGAGCAGGACATCGGAGTCGGGTCCGTTGCTGTACGCCTGCCAGACCATCTTGCCCGAATTCAGATCGAAAGCGGCAAAACGTCCGCGGGCACCGAACTCATCCCCACCATATCCGGTGAAGACCTTGTCCTTGGCGATGATCGGAGCGGGAGTGCTCGTCTCCCCCTTGTTCACGTCCGCGAACTTGGTCTTCCAGAGCTCCTTGCCGGTGTTGGCATCCAAGCAGACGACGTAGCCGTCCAGGGTGTTGAAGACGATCTTGCCGTCGGCATAGGAAGCCCCGCGATTCACAGTATCGCAACAAGCGGTCGAGACCGCTTTGTCGTCCTGTCGCGGGACATACTTCCAAAGCACCTCATAGGCCCCTTTGGAGAGATCGAGCGCCCAGACGATGTTGGGATACGAGCTTACGACGTACATGCGGTCGCCGATGACGAGCGGCTGACCTTCATGGCCGCGAAGAGTCCCTGTCGAGAACGACCAAGCCATGTGGAGGCTTTTGACGTTCTGGGTGTTGATCTGCTTGAGAGTGCTGTGACGGGTGTTGGCGTAGTCTTTTCCTGGAGCCGCCCAGTTCTTGGGATTTTCCGTGAGTTTTAAGACATCATCGTTGGAATAAGCCGACGGAATCACCGCCGCGGTACCGACCGTCAATGCCAGGAGCATCCCGGCAGAGAGCTTCTTCCTGCTTTTTGGGAACCTCATGTAAGTTAACCTCCTCCGTTTGGGGTACTAGAGTCTTGCCGCAGGGGCATTTCTCCACAAACTGCAAGGGACGCAATAGCTTCTTTGCGGGGCACGGTCAAGCCCAAAAAAACCGGGAAATCGCGATTCCACAGAGCGCGAGAACGTTGCCAGATTGGCTCCGTGCCTTTCGCGGAGCAATTCGGAACCCGTCTTCAGAAACAAACTGCCGCAGAGAGCAAATCATCCCGCGGCGATGCCGTACTTTTCCATTCGATAGCGCAAAATGTCCCGGGTCATGCCAAGAAGCCGAGCGGCTTGGGAGATGTTCTGACCCGAGGATTCCAGGGCTTGTTGGAGCAGCCGCTTTTCGATCTCCGCGGACGAGAGTCCTTCGCGGAGGAGCGTGCGGATGGCCTCATCCGGGTTGCCGGAGGCTTCCGGGGAACGCATCGTAGGCCGTCCCGGCCAGGCGAAGTCGACGGCGCTCAAGTTTTCCGTTCGACACCAGAGCACAGCCTGCTCGATGGCGTGCGAGAGCTCCCGCACGTTTCCTGGCCACGGGTAATCTTGGAGAGCGGCTAGCGCCTCCGGGGTGAGCTTCTTCGCCGGCTTTCCGTAGCGGGTCCCGTGCAGGCGAAGGAAATGTTCCGCGAGGAGCGGAATGTCCCCCGCTCTCTCCCGGAGGGGGGGGAGATCCAAATGGACGACTCGAAGCCGATAGTAGAGATCCGCGCGAAATTTGCCTTCCCGAATCAGGGTCTCCAGGTTCCGGTTGGTCGCCGCGAGCAGCCACGGATCGACTTTCCGATCGCGGACGCTTCCGAGTCGCCGCACGGTTTTTCGCTCGATCGCCGTCAACAGCTTTCCTTGGAGGGAGAGGGGAAGATCTCCGATCTCATCGAGGAAGAGAGTACCTTTATCGGCCGCTTCCATGAGACCGAGCTTTGCCCCATGGGCTCCGGTAAAGGCCCCCCGTTCGTAGCCGAAGAGCTCGCTTTCCACGAGCGTTTCCGGCAAGGCCACGCAGTTGATGGCGAGAAACGGTCCGCCGCGGCGGGCGCTCCTCTGGTGGA
>NZ_CABFUZ020000114.1 GCF_902143385.2 Methylacidimicrobium cyclopophantes | reverse complement strand
GCCGGAGCGAGCCCGGCGGAGCTGATTGCGGCCGCCTACCGGCTTTGGGGAGCGGAGTCTGTAGGGCGGTTGGAAGGCGAGTTTGCGTTTGCTCTCTGGGATCCGGACCGAGGATGCCTCTTTCTCTCTCGCGACGGTTTCGGGGTTCGGCCGCTCTATTATGCTTGGCGGGATGGGGCGGGCGGGGAGCTCGCCTTTGCCTCCGAGATCAAGGGTCTCTTCGCCTTCCCCTGGATCGCTCGCCGACCCAGCGAGCTTGCCATCACCGAGTTCCTGGCTGGGATCGCGAGCGAGGCGGCCGGAACGCCTTACGAGGGGATTTGGCGACTGCCTCCCGGCCACTGGATGCGGATCTCGGCAGAGGGGATCGATCTCCGGGAATATTGGAGACTCGAAGCCGGGGCCCCGCTCCGGGGAGAGGATCGGGAATTGGCAGGAGAGTTGCACCGCCGCCTCGATCGGGCTGTGCAGCGGAGGCTGCGTCCCGGTGCCCGCGTGGGCGTTCTCTTGAGCGGGGGAATCGACTCCTCTTCGATGGCGGGTCTTTTGCGGAATCGCCTGGGGCCCATGGAACCGATCGAGGCGCTCTCGCTCGTCTTTCCTTCCATTCCGGAGTGCGACGAGAGCCGATTCCTCGAAGCGGTGGTCGAATATGCCTCCCTTCGACTCCACCGGCTGCGGGGCGATCTGCTCGATCCCCTCGAAGGAATCGAGCAGATGCTCTATCGGCAGGACGGCCTCTTCCTCGGCTACAACGCTTTTTTGAACACCGCCCTCTATCGAGAAGGGGCGGCCAGCGGCGTGGAGCTCGCCTTCGACGGATTCGACGGGGACACGGTGGTCTCTCACGGAATCGAGAGGCTGGCCGAGCTCGGCAAGGGGTTCCGGTGGGGCCAACTCTCCCGGGAGGCCAGAGCCCTGGCCGACGGACACGGATTCTCGGTCGGTGCGGTCTGGAAGGCCCATGTGCTCCGCCCGCTGATTCCCGCCCCCTTGCGCTCGGTGCGCCAAGCGCTCCGGCGGGCCCGCGGCGTGGGGATCCCGGCTCTGCCCAGCCGGAGCCTGGTCCGAACGCACCACCTGGTCGAACGGCTCGACGCCCTCCAGCGGCGCCATTTTGCGACCGCCGCTTCGGTGCGGGGGAGCCATCTTTTGCGGCTCACCGCTCCGATCGTCTCCGGACTTTTCGAAGGGGTTGCGAAGGAGGCCGGATGGTGGGGGTTGGAGCCGCAGCACCCCTTTTTCGACCGGGAGGTCGTCGACTGGTGCCTCAGGCTCCCTTCGGAGCAGAAGTACCGGAATGGGTGGACCCGCTATGGGCTGCGGGAGGCGGTGCGCGGCCTGGTGCCCGAGGCGGTCCGCTTACGGCGGGACAAGAGCGACCAGAGCTTGGTTCTCACCCGTCTCTTGCGTGAGCGTGACCGGAAGCTGCTGCTCGGCCTCTTTGGAGCGGACCGGGAATATGTGGCCCCCTACGTCGAATGGCGGGAGCTGGAATCGGCCTGGCAGCGATACGAGGCGGCTCCGCAGCCCTTCGACGCCATGATCCTTTGGCGGGCCAAGATCCTTGCTCTCTGGCTGCGGGGGCTGGCTTCCGGAAAGGGGTGGATGGTGCGGCCTCCGCGACCCAAAGAAGCCGCGGTGCGGAACTAGCCGGGCGTTCTCGTCGCCGTTCCGCTGGAGGCGCCAGCCCGATCCCTGGAATTGGTCTCGGTCTCTCTGCCGCATCGGGGGAAGAGCCTCCGGGTCGCCAGGAGGAGCGGATGGAGCGGGGCATAGAGGACGGAGCAGCCTGCCGGCAGGCGAAGGGAGGAGGGATCGGCCGCTGTGGGGGTCACCAGGAGCTGGAGGAGAAAAGCGAGCCGACGTCCCGGCGGCAAGTCGGCGGCAAAGGAGGCGCGATTCGGCCGCTGACCCGGCTGGAGGAGCCGGGG
>NZ_CABFUZ020000113.1 GCF_902143385.2 Methylacidimicrobium cyclopophantes | reverse complement strand
TCCGGGCGAGCTCGCCCGGGACGCGCTGGCAGGAGAGCGGAATGGGGATCGGCCGGTTCGCGCGGGGAGAGGAGCGCTACTCCCGGGGCTTCCGGGCCTCGATCCACTTGACGATGTCCAAGTAGACGTTTTCCTCCCCGAGGATCGAGAAGCCGGCAGCCTTTACGTTGCTCACGGTCTCCCGATTGAGAGCCGGACCGACGAGCCGGGAGAGGGGGGTCATCAGATCCAAGAGGATCCCCACGGGGCCGATCCGGCTTCGCACATGCTCGAAGAGGAAGAAGCGGCCGCCCGGCTTGAGTACTCGGTAGACCTCCCGAAGACCAAGGAGGGGATCGGGAACCGAGCAAAAGGTGCAGACGGCGAGAGCCTCGTCGAAGGAATCGTCCGGAAAGTCGAGCCGCTGCACATCCGCTTCCCGAAGCTCGATTTTTCCCTCGTAGGCGGCGGCCTTGGCCGAAGCCTGCGCCAGCATCGACGGGCTGATATCGATCGCCGTGACCGAAAGCCCGGGAGGCAGGTAGCGGAAGTCGTTGCCGGTCCCCGCCCCGATGAAAAGGAGCCGGCCTTCCAATCCCGCGAAGAGCCGCCGCTTTTCCGGACCGAAGCGCCGGTCGTCGGCCCAGGTGAGTCGGTCGAAGAATCGGCTCGCTGCGTCCCATTTTTTCCGAGTCGACGAGCCGGCCGATTCGACCTCTCGTCCTCTGGGGCCGTTGACCGGCCCCCGAAGGATCCGGTCGTAGAGGTGAAACGCTCCCACCGCCATCCCGCCGAAAAGCGCTCCCACGCCGAGCGCGCTCACCCAGGTGTGCGAGCCCGCCCCCATCGAGTCGCGCATGGCGAAGAGCATTCCTCCATACATTCCGATCCACGATCCCGGGATCATAGTCTGGAACATGCCCAAAAGCGGCCCGAGAACGAAGCCGAGCAGAAGATGGATGACCATGCCGACGACCATGCCGAGCACCATCGCCAATGCCATATCGAACCCGGGAGCCACCAGGCTTCGGACAGCGGCAGCGACGAGGGTGCCCGTGAAAATGCCGGCGAGGTAGTCCCCGAGCGGAAAGAGCAGGGAGGGGTTCCGGCCTTCGTCGTCCTTCATGGGTAAATCGTCCGCAGCTGGAAAACCGCTCTTCGGCACGACCTTGCCGCGCTGGGAGCATTCTCCACTCCGGATCGCGGTCGCTCAAGGAGGAAAAAGAGAAGCGCCGGAAGCCGAAGCGACTCTCGCCCGAGGGAATCTCGATCGTCTCCGAAGGGAGCAAGAGCCCTCCCGCATTCGGCCGCAAGAGGCAGCGAGCGGACGGGAACGCGGCCCTGCCGTTCCAACGGATCCGCTTGTCTGGCAATAGGATTTCCGGGCAATATGGGCATCGCCCGAAAAGGGTGGAACAAGAGGAGGACCCGCCGATGAATCCATTCGCTGGCTTGCTTGCTACGCGGCGTTCGCTTGGCCCATTCGTGCTCCGCTTGGGACTTGCCATCGTCTTTTTTCCTCATGGAGCCCAGAACATCTTCGGTTGGTTCGGCGGCAGGGGCTTGGCAGCCAGCACGGCCTTTCTTCACCAGTCCCTCCACATTCCGATGCTCTTGGCGCAAGCCGCAGTCTGGACCCAGCTTCTGGCTCCGATTGCTCTCGCCTTCGGTTTTTTTACCCGACTGGCCGCATTCGCTCTCGGAACGACGATGGCGGTGGCCGCGATCCTGGTGCATCTCCGGTACGGCTTCTTCATGAACTGGTTTGGAACCCAGGCGGGAGAAGGCTTCGAGTTTCACATCCTGGCGGTCGCGGGATGTCTCTGCCTCCTCTTCACCGGGGGTGGATCCCTCTCGGCAGACCATCGGATCTCGGGCGAAGTTTAAGGGGGCATCCCGGGAGGGAAGCCGCCGGGCTGCTCCCCCGATCGCCGGTCGATCGACAGGACGCTTTCCTTCTTTTCGGCCGGCTCCACATGGACCGTGACCGAAGCCTGCGGCACGGTCCGACGAACCGCCTCCTCCATCCGATCGCACAGTTCGTGCGCCTCCCGGACCGAGAGCGAGCCGGGAACGACCAGCGCAAACTCGACGAAGACCGCGCGTCCGGCTCCACGGCTCCGGAGCCGTTGGATCTCGGCAAAAGGAGGGCCTTCGGCGACGAGGCTCGCCTCGATGGACGCTATGATTTCCGGCGAAAGGCTTTCATCGATGAGTCCGCTCACCGAGCCGCGCATCAAGCCGTAGCCGGTCCAGAGGATATAGCCGGCAAGGACCAGGCCGAGCAGAGGGTCGAGCAGCCAGAGACCGGTCCATTTGGCCAGAAGGAGGCCGAAGACGATGCCGAGGGAGCTCACGACGTCGGTCAAGAGGTGGAGGCCATCCGCGGAAAGAGCGGGGGAGCTCTCCTTTCGAGCCCGGTCCAAGAGATAGGCCCCCAGAGCGCCGTTGACCACGGTAGAGGCGAGCGAGATCGCGATCCCCTCGGTCAGTCGAGGGAGAGGGGATGGGGCGAAGAGCCGCCGGAGAGCTTCCCAAAGGATCAGCGCCGCCGCCACCGCGATCAAGCCTCCTTCGAAGCCCGCCGAAAGATACTCGGCCTTCGTGTGACCGTAGGGATGGTTGCGGTCCGGGGGAGCCGAGGAGATGCGGAGCGCGAGAAAGGCTGCGGCAGCTCCGGCGACGTTGACGACCGATTCGAGCGCATCGGAATAGAGGGCCACCGATCCGGTCAGTCGATAGGCCAAAAATTTGGCGGCGAGGATCAGGAGTCCTACGCCCAGGCTGAGCGCTCCGGCGGCCGCTGCCGTCATTCCGCTAGGCTAAGCCTCTGGAGTCGATCCCGCAAGCCGGCGGAAATCGGGGTGGACTTGGCGAAGCGAATGGATGGGGCGATCGCAGCCCCGAGATCTGGAGTTGGCTCCTTCGGGCGGCTGGTGCTAGGCTGAGAGCGCTCGAGGAAACAAGATCTTGAAGAAAGTCCGAAAACCGACGGAGGCCACCGAAGAGCTGCGCAAGCTCCTTCCGTTTTGTGTCCAGGCTTGCCAGCGGATTTGTGGAAAGAATCTCCTCGGCCTTTTGCTTTTCGGGTCGGTGGCGCGCGGGAACGCCCGGTTCGATTCCGATCTCGACCTGCTCGTGATCGCGGAGCGCTTGGCACCCCGGCGCAAAGAAAGGTTTGCAGCATTCCGGGGAGAGGCGGTGAGGCCTTTGGAAGAGGCGCGGGAAGCTCTCTTTGCCCGGGGATATCCGGCAGAGATCTCCTGGGTCTTTCGCTCGCCGGAGGAGCTGCGGGAAGGAGCCCCGTTCTTTTTGGATCTGCCCGAGGAGGGGGAGATCCTTTGGGAACGGGAGGGATTTGTCTCGGAGTTCCTTCGCAGGATCCGCCGGATGCGTCAGAGGGAAGGGGCTCGAAAGCTCTCCTGGGCTGGGGAGGAATTCTGGGACTTTCGAGGACCGGGGGGAAAGCGGGGTCTGGCCTCCTTCGCTCTCTATGACACAGAGTGATTTGGCGCGCGCTTACCTGCGCATGGTCGAAGATCGGCTCCGGGCACTCGATGTCTTTCGAGAGAGGGCATCCTATGCGAACCTTCGGCGCGAGTCCCAAGAAATCGTGGAGCTGGTGCTCAAAGCGGCCTTGCGATCCTTGGGGGTCGATCCCCCACGCATCCACGAAGTGGGCCGATTTTTTGCGCGGGAGATCGAGGCGTTGCCCGAAGAGCTTCGCGCGGAAGCGGCCATCTTGATTGCCGCAAGCCGCGAATTACGGAAGGATCGAGAGATGAGCTTTTACGGGGAGGTCGACAGCCTTCCGACCGAAAGCTTTTCCGCTGAGGAGGGGGAAGAGGGCTATCGCTGGGCGGCCTTAGGCGTCGCTTGGCTCCGGAAGCTTTTGGCGAGCCAGGGAGAAGAGAACGAGGGCGGCGAAGGGCTTCGGTAGGCCGGGCGGTAAACGGCGGGCCGTCCTTTTCCCGGCTCTCCCTATCTTCGCTCGCTCTCGCGGCAAAGCCACCATTCCCGCTGCGGAATTCCCTGGAACCGGTTCTACAACCGATGAGATCCGCTTGTTACGCCGCCACGGGGCAGAGGCCCTGCCTCTCCGCGAGCCAACGAAAGGGGCCTTCGGCTTCCAAAAGCTCGGCGTAAGTACCCTTTTGGACGATCCGGCCTTCTTCCAGGACGAAGATCCAATCCGAGCCGGCCAGGGTCGAGAGCCGGTGAGCGATGAGAAGAACGGTCCGGCCCTGCTCCAGCGACTCGATCGAGGCTTGAACCTGGGCCTCGCTGTGCGAATCGAGGTTCGAGGTCGCTTCGTCGAGGATGAGAATCGGAGCGTTGCGGATGAAGGCCCGGGCAATCGAAAGACGTTGCCGTTGGCCCCCCGAAAGCTTTACTCCGCGCTCGCCGATCTTGGTGTGATAGCCCTGCGGCAGTTGCGAAAGAAACTCATGGGCTCCGGCCATCCGAGCGGCTTCCTCGATTTCCTCTTGGGTCGCATGGGGCTTGCCGATCGCGATGTTTTCCGCCGCCGTCAGGTTGAAGATCACGACGTCCTGGCTTACCAGCGAAAAGAGAGCCCTGGCATCCTGGAGCTTGAGATCCCGCAGGTCTTGGCCGTCGATCCGAATGGCACCCTCGACCGGATCGTAAAATCGGAGGAGAAGGCTCGTGATCGTGCTCTTTCCGGCCCCGCTGGGACCGGCGATTCCTATTTTCGCTCCTTTTGGGAGAGTGAAGGAGACATCTTTGAGCACGAGCCGGTTTCCGTAGTGGAAGGTCACATGATCAAAGCAGACTGCTTCGGTAAACTCCCGGATCGGCTTGGCGTGCTTCGCTTCCTGAACGCTTGCCGGAGTTTCCAGCAACTCCGAAAGGCGTTTGGCGCTCATCGCCCCCTCCTGGATCTTCACGTTGGCATCGGCCAAGCGCCGGATCGGAGCGAAGAAGAGGAGCGCCCCGTTGGCGATCACCGCCATGTTCGCGATACTCACATGCTGCCAAACGACGGTCAGGATGAGCAGAGAGAGGGCAAGGCTGGCGATCACGTCGATCGAAGGACTGACGAGCGAGCTCGAAGTGTTCATTTTGGCACTCTGGCGTGCTAGGTCGTTCGCCTGCTTCCGAAAGCGATCGGCGTTGCGCTGCTCGAGCGAGAAGGCTTTGATGACGTGGACGCCCGCCACCGATTCGAGGAGAAGGTTGTTCTGATCGACCGCCGTCGAAACGATCTTCGCGGCACTCCGGCGGACCTTCCCGGAGAGCAGAACTGCGGGGACGATGCAAATCGGGATCAGCAGGGCCGCCACAAGGGTCAGCCGCCAGTCGATCGTCGCGCAGGAAATGAGAATCGCCAGCAGGGTAAAGGGATCCTTGGCGACATCCGTGAAGAGGATGCTGATCGACTGGTAGAAGCCTTGGGTATCGCTCAGGATTCGAACCGAGAGATCGCCGGTCGTCGACCGGTGATAAAAGTCCATCGAAAGGGCGTGGAGCTTTTGCAAGACCGCGGTCTGCAGATCGGCGACGATTCGGCCCGCCCCTAGGTTCATGAAGTAAGAGTTGGCGAGGCGAAAGAGGCCGCGGACCAAGGCGACTCCGGGAAGGAGCAAGAGCCCTCCGACGACCTGTTTCCAAGTGATCTTCGCGCCCATCATCGGCATCCATTGCCGCAGGGTTTCCGTAAAACCCGCTTTCGTTCGGAGGGAGCCCTGTTTCGGTTCTGCCGCTGCACTCTGCGCAATTGGTGCCGGAGTGCCGACGAAGTTGTCGATGGCGGCCTTGAGGACGAAGAGATAGGTCCCGTTGATCGTAGCGAAGAGAAAGCCGCAGAGCATCCCCGCCGCCAAGATCTTCCAATGCTTGCGCAGGAAGGGCGAAGAAAATTGAAGCACCTTCCAGAGTTCGCGCATGGTCCTTCCTTTTATCGAGAGCTACTCACGTGGAAGCAAGTGGGATTTCCTCCCGTCGTCGGTTTCCCAGGAAAATACGAGGTCGGATCCCTAGGCTCGTCCATATCGGTCTTCGAAGCGGACGATATCGTCCTCTCCCACGTAATCGCCGCACTGAACCTCAATGATCACAAGGTCGATCAATCCCGGATTTTCCAGCCGATGAGTGACTCCCGCAGGGATGTAGGTCGATTCGCTCGGTCGTACGAGCCGCTCGGTCTCCCCTTGCGTCACCTTGGCCGTCCCCGAGACGACGACCCAATGCTCGCTCCGATGGTGGTGCATCTGCAAAGAGAGGGCCCTTCCCGGCCGGACGACGATCCGTTTGATGGCAAATCGAGCTCCTTGCTCAAGGACCGTATAGGTCCCCCAGGGCCTGTGGACCGTTCTGTGGAGCAGGTGGGTGGGGTGTCCCCTCCGTCTCAGCTCGGCGACCACCCCTTCCACCTCCTGGTCCCTGTCCTTGGCCGCGACGAGGAGCGCATCCGGGGTGTCGATCACGAGGAGGTTCTTCACCCCCAGGATGGCGGCGAGTCGATCGGGCGAGTGGACGACGCATCCTTCAGCTTCGTGCAGGAGCCCCTCCCCGACTACACGGTTTCCCTGAGCGTCCGAGGGGAGGAGGCTCGCGTAGCTCGACCAGGAGCCCACATCACTCCAGGAAAAGGGAGCGGGAACGACCGCAACCTTCCGGGCCTTTTCCATGACCGCATAATCGAGGGAGACCGAAGGAAGACGGCCAAACTCTTTCGGCAGCTCGATGACCCCATCCTTTTCCGGGATGCCGGAAAGAGAGAGTTCGATTCCTTCGGCGATCTCCGCTGCCCACTCCCGCAGGGCCGACAAGAGAACGTCGACGCGGAAGCAGAAGATTCCCGCATTCCAGAAATGGCGGCCGGAGGCGACGAAGGCTTCCGCCCGTTCCCTATCTGGTTTTTCCATGAACCGAGCCACCTTGTGACCAAGGGGAATCCCGTTTTCGATCTCCTCCCCCTGCTCGATATAGCCATATCCCGTATGAGGATTCTTCGGAACTATGCCAAAGGTGACCAGGTATTCGAGGCGGGCGAGCTCGAC
>NZ_CABFUZ020000112.1 GCF_902143385.2 Methylacidimicrobium cyclopophantes | reverse complement strand
CACCGCCGCGATCAGGGCGGCGGAAAAGCCGGTCACCGTCCAGTTCGCCTTTCCGGCTTGGTGTAGGCTGAGCAGCGTGTAGAAGGCAAAAACGGGAAAAAAGAGCCAGGCGAGGAAGAGGGAGGGCGCGGTCGGCGAGCGATCCCGGAATCCGCATCCCGCCGCCCAAACCAAGCCGAGGAAGACGAGCGGAGAGAAGGCGATCGCCTGCTCCGTCAGAAACTTTTCGATCTCATTCGGTTCGATGGTGAAGGGCTCCTGCAGCCCCCCTCGGTGGAGGAGGTGGGCGACGGTGACCCCTCCGTGAGCGGCATTCCAAGCCAAGAAGGGCACGAAACCCAGGGCGGCACAGCCGAGGAGGAGGAGAAAGCGGCTCGAAAAGAGATGCGATCGGGTCGCCCGTTTGTGCCAGAGAAAGAGCGTGAAGGAGAGAAGCTCGAACGCATTCACGAACTTCGCCGCGAAGCCGACGGCCACCGCAAGGCCGGCGGCGGTCCACCTCCAGAAGGCGGGATGTTCGAGGCCGTCCCAAAAAAATGCGGCCGCCAAGAGCCAAAAAAAGACGGACGGAGAGTCGATGGTCATCAGGACCGAGCCCACCGCGAAGAGGGGGATCGCCGCGGCGACGGCGGCCGACGCTACCCCGCACCAAGGAGCGAAGAGCCGCTGGCCGAGCCGATAAAAGAGCCAGCCGGTTCCCACCGACAGAACGACGCTGGGAAAGCGGACAGCCAAGACGGAGTCGCCGAAAAGTGCGCTGCCTAGCCCGATCAGCCAGGCCACGACCGGCCCCTTGGTGACATAGAAGAGGGCTGGATGTTTCGACCAGAGCCAGTATTGGGCCTCATCGGGGAGGAGATCGAGCGTGAGCGCATAGCGTAAACGGAAAAAGGCTACGGCCAGGAGACCGGCGGCCACTGCCCAATCCAGCCGGCTGCCGGGAAAGAGGAGAGGGGGGAGGGCGGAGATCCTTCGCGCCTCCCGTGAATCGAGGCCCACGTTCGCTCCTACTCGGCTTCCGTCCCTCTTCGAGGGCCCGATCGCGCGAGCGTCGAGGAGGAAGAGAGGAAGAACATGGGGATTGGACCGGTGGGATGGCTCAATCGTTCCGGATGAGGAGACGAACGATCTCCTCGCCTTCTCTCCCGGGATAACAGCGGGAAGGCAACCATTCGGCTTCGAGGAGGAAGTCGGAAGTGAAAAAAGAGTCGAGCTCGTGGGGCGCGAAGCAATAGGGAGGCGGATCGGACGGGCCGGTCTCGAGGAAGAAAACGCCGAGAAACTTCCCGCCGGCCTTCAAGGCACGCCGAGCCGAGCGGACGTAATCTTGCCGCCTCTGCGGAGGGATTGCGCAGAAGCAGGTGTGTTCCCAAATCAGATCGAACGCTTCCGTGAACTTCTCCGGCAACGCCAGGAAGTCGACTGTTTCATATTCGACCCGAGGGCCTCCGCTGCGGCTTTGCGCTTCGGCAACGGCGGCCGGGGAGAAGTCGATCCCCACAACCTCCCAGCCGTGGTCGGCGAGGAGACGGGCATCATAACCATATCCGCAGCCTGGGACGAGGGCACGGCCTCGCTTCGGAATCCGCCAGAGAGCCTCTTCGAGAGCGGGCGAGGGCATGCCTCGATTCCAAGGGGCGTCGCCCCGCCGATATCGGCTCTCCCAGTAATCGGGATTATCCAAGGGCGCTGCCGGCATAAGATGGTCGGAACTCCTCCACGGGCTCCTTCGAGCCGGCGGAAAGGAAGAGCCTCAGCCCGTCGGTCGAGCCTAGCAGGGCCTCGCAAGCGCGCTCCGGATGCGGCATGAGGCCGATCACATTCCCCTCCTCGTTGGAAATACCGGCGACGTTCCCCAAAGATCCGTTGGGATTGGCCTCGCCCGTGACCTCGCCTCGGGCGTTACAGTAACGCAGGAGAATCAAACCGGATCTCTCGAGCCGGTCGAATGTTGCCGGGTCGGCGTAATAACAGCCTTGCCCGTGAGCGATCGGCATCCGGACCGCTTCTCCCAACGAGAAGCCTCGGGTGAAGAGGGTGCGGTTGTTTTCGACGCGCAAGGTCGCCGGCTGGCAATGGAAGAGCCCATCCGCATTCGGGAGCAGAGCTCCCGGGAGCAGACGTGCCTCGCAGAGAATCTGGAAGCCGTTGCAGATTCCAAGCACAGGCAGGCCGGAGCGGGCCGCCCGCCCGACCGCCGCCATGATCGGCGACAAGGCGGCGATCGCTCCGGAACGAAGATAGTCACCGTAGGAAAACCCTCCCGGAAGGACCACCGCGTCGACGGGCGGAAGAATCCGCTCCTCATGCCAAATCGCGACGGCCTCGTGGCCGAGCACCCTTCGCAGGACGAAGAGACAGTCCCGATCGCAATTCGATCCGGGGAAGACGACGACGCCCCATCTCATGGGAGACCCTCGATGTGGAGCTCGTACTCCTCGACGACGGGGTTTGCCAGAAAATCTCGAGCGATCGTTTCCAACCGGGAACGGATCTCCGCGGGATCGCCCTCTCCGGGAATCTCGAGCTCGATCTCCTTGCCAACGCGCACTCTTTCCACGCCGCTCAGGCCGAAGTGCCCCAGCGCATGGCGCACCGCCTCTCCTTGCGGATCGAAAACGGTCCGCTTCGGCAGAATCGAGACGCGAGCACGGATCATTGCCACCGCAATCTACGGTTCCGGTGGCTGTAAGCCAACTCTTTTGAAGGTGTCGCCGATATGGCGGCAGTAGCTTTCCAAGGAGCATACCCGCTCCACTTCTTCGGGGGAGAGAAGACGGGCGATCTGCGGCGTCTGACGAAGGTAGGTGGGAAACGGCTCTGTCCCCCGCCAGCATTTCATTGCGGCCTCCTGGACCAGCTCATAAGCCTCCTTGCGCGCCAGGCCCTTGCGAACCAGGGCGAGAAGAATGCCTTCGGAAGCATAGAGACCCTTGGAGCGGGCCAGGTTGGCCGCCATTCGATCGGGGTAGACCGATTGGTCGGCGACGAGACGATCCAGCAGGACCAACATGTAATCGAGGAGCGTCGTGGCGTCGGGGAAGATCATCCGCTCAGCGGACGAGTGGGAGATGTCGCGCTCATGCCAGAGAGGCACATTCTCCATGGCGGCGAGCGAATAGCCACGCAAGAGGCGGGCAAGACCGCAAAGCCGTTCCGAAAGGATCGGATTCCTCTTGTGCGGCATCGCGCTGCTCCCTTTTTGTCCCGGAGCGAAAGGTTCCTCGACCTCCAAAACCTCGGTCCTCTGCAGATGCCGAAACTCGACCGCCCATCGTTCGATGCTGCAACCGATCAGCGCGAGCGTCGTGGTCAAATGTGCATGCCGGTCGCGCTGGATGATCTGGTTGGAAGCGGGAGCGGGGGTAAGCCCGAGCTTTTGGCAGACTTCCTCTTCTACCACGGGGTCGAGGTGGGCATAGGTGCCGACGGCCCCGGAAAGCTTCCCGACCGAAATCTGCTCCCGGGCGGCGAGAAGTCGGTCGATGGCGCGGCCGAATTCGTCATACATCAAGGCGAGTTTGAGGCCATAGGTGATCGGCTCCGCATGGACGCCGTGCGTTCGTCCGATCATCGGAACGAAAGCATGGCGGCGGGCTTGCTCCCCGATGGTGATCCGCAGGGAAAGCAGGTCTTGATGCAGGAGATCGCAAGCCTCGCGAAGCTGGAGAGCGAGTGCCGTGTCGAGGACATCCGAGGAGGTAAGACCATGGTGCAGCCAGCGTCCTGCCTCTCCCGCATGGGAAGCGATCTCTTCGAGAAAGGCGAGGATCTCGTGTTGGGTCCGCTCCTCCCTCTTGTGGATCTCCGCCGCAGAAAAGCCCACTCGCTCGCGGATCAGGACCGCCTCTTCGGGCGGGACGCGACCGAGGCGGGCCATCGCTTCGACGGCGAGAAGCTCGATTTCCAACCAGAGTTTCAGGCGGCGCTCCTCGCGCCAGACGGCCCGCATGGGCTCCCGACTATATCGTGCCAGCATCCCTACTCCCGTACGAACTTCCCCGGGAAAAAACAAGAGGAGTTCGTCTCAGCGGAGACTGGCAATGCCCAGGAGGCCAGCGCGGTGTAGCGGCTCCCCTCGGGCGAGCTCTCCGAGCAGACGAGCGCCATCTCCCGGACCGGCCAGTCGATCGGTCGGGGCAAGTGATGGAGCACGACCGGCCGTCTGCGCCCGACTCCGGATCGGCGCGGAAGGAGTACGCGCCGCGCCAGAGTGATATGAGGGGAGAAGGGGCGCCGCTCCCCGGCGAAGAGCCCGAGGGCGATCAAGCCTGCTTGCAGCTCCTCGACGAGATCTTCCAGGGATCGGGAGGCCGCAGCCGGGGCGAGCCAGAGGAGACCCTCCTTCCCGGCGGGCTGGAAGACCAGCCGGTCGAGGCGGAGGACGACCCCGGGCAGCCGCGGGCGCTCCACCAGAGAAAAGAGTGGGCCGAGCTGCCCCTCTTCTACCGACGGAAGAAAGAGGAGGGTGAGATGGATCCTTTCGCGTGCGATCCAGCGGCCGGAAAGAATCTCGCGGAAATCCCGCGCGGCCTCCAGGAAGAGGATCTGCTCCTCCGGGGAAGGCCAGAGAGCAAAGAAGAGGCGCATCGTTCCTTGCATCTTCTCGATGGTTCCCGGCTGACTCGCTCCTTGCTCCGCGACGAAGAAAGAAAAAACGAGCTTCCCCAAAAGTCCTCTTCCTCGTAGGGTGAGGGAGCGGAGCATAGCATGAACCTCGAATACCTCCCAGTCCTCATGCAACTGGCGATCGCCGTGGTCGTCGCCGTTTCCATGCTCGGAGGGGCGATCCTGATCGGCCAGAGAGGACGGCGGACCCCCGCCAAGGATATCCCCTACGAATGCGGCAAGGATCCGATCGGACCGGCGAATCCCCGCTTTTCGGTCAAGTTCTACATGGTGGCGATGCTTTTCATCCTCTTCGACATCGAAACCGTCTTCTTTTTCGCCTGGGCCGTCGTCTACCGTCACGAGCTGGCGAACGGGCCCCAAATCCTTTTTGCCATGCTCTTCTTCTTAGCCGTCCTGGGCGTCGGGCTCGTTTACGAGCTGCGCAAAAAGGCGCTCGACTGGACGCGGCACGGATGAGGGTCGCAACGACTCCTTCGCTTTCGCTTCGGCCTGCCTGGATGGGGGCGATTCCTAGGGTAAGGGCGCTGCCGGTTCCCGCCCGGAGCCCGTAGGCGATCCCCATTTCGAGGCTCTTCCTCGCGTGAGCGAGGCAGACGCAAGCGCCGCCGGAGAAGGGAATCCCGAAGAGGGCGGGAACGGCTCGGCCGAATCCCTGCGAGAGCTTCGAGCAGCTCGCGCCCGCCCCGTCGCGGAGGATGGCGCCGGCCGGAAGCCGCCAACCGGGGCATTGGTCTAGGAAAAGGCTCTCTTTACGGCCGGACGGCGGGAATCTTCTGGAGATCCTCGGGCAGCCGATCCGGAGGGAATACCTCGATGGGCAGCCGGAGAAGAGAAAAGAAGGGCACTCCGAAATCGATCGGCTCCGGGCTGCGGTCGACCAGGCAGGCAATCCCGGCGATCCGTCCCCCTGCACGCCGAGCGGCTGCCATGACCTCACGGACCGCTCCTCCGGTCGTCACGACGTCTTCTGCCACGAGCAGCGATTCGTCCGGAGAGATCGTGAACCTTCCCAGAAACAACCGGCTGCCTTCCTTTTCGGTATAGATGTGCCTCCGGTCGAGGTGGCGAGCCAGCTCCTGACCGACCGGGATCCCTCCCAAGGCCGCGGAGAGGACGGTGGAGAAGGAGAGAGGCCGAACCCGTTCCGCAAGGGCTCCGCAGACCCTCGAGGCGAGTCGAGCATGCTGGAGGAGAAGGGCGCACTGGAGAAACTGGCGACTGTGCAGCCCGGAGCGGAGGAGGAAGTGTCCTTCCAGGAGCGCGCCCGTGGCGCGCAGTTCTTCTAGGAGATTCACGGCCGTCACCGACGAGCGATCGCCTCGATTTCGATCCGGCTTCCTCGGGGGAGCCGCGAAACCTCGACGACGGAGCGCGCGGGCCTCGGCTCCGGAAAGAAGCGAGCGTAGACCCCGTTCATCGCAGGAAAGTCGTCGAGATCGGCCAGGAAAACGGATGTCTTGACGACGTGAGCCAAGGTCAACCCCTCGGCCGCGAGAACGGATTCCAGGTTCCGGATCGCTTGCTCGGTCTGCTGCTCGATTCCTTGGGGAATCGATCCCCCGTCCGGACCGAGCGGGAGCTGTCCGGAAACGAAGCAGAGTTCTCCTGCGGCGATTCCGGGAGAGTAGGGGCCGATCGGAGCGGGAAATCCGGAGGGAAAGAGGGCTTTCTTGGAACTCATTCGGAGTATTGACGCTCACGCTCCTTCCTTTGACAAGCAATTGATGCTTGCGCCGGAAGTCTCCCTGCGGCCAGATTGCGGCTTGCGGGAGGGATCTATGGGGGGGATGACTGCGCAAAAGCTTGGACAGGATGCGTTGATCTTCTTTTCGACCATCAATCCCGTGGCGGCCTTGGGATTTTACCTCCACTTCACCTCCGGATTTTCCGAACCGGAGAGGGCGTTGGTCGCCCGGCGGGCGGTTTTTTACGCCGCCCTCGTCTTGGTTGGATCGATCGTCTTCGGCCAATTGCTGTTGGAGGCCATGCATGTGCGCTTGGCTTCGCTTCAGGTGGCGGGAGGAATCGTCCTTTTTCTCTTCGCCCTCAAGATGATCTTTGCGCACCATGAGGAGCCGAAGGGGACCCGGGGCCAGGATCCGTCGATTTCCCCCTTGGCGATGCCGGTGATCGCCAGCCCGGAAGCGATCCTGGCCGCCGTTCTGCTTACCGACAACGCCGTCTATCCGATCTCGGTCCAAGCGATCGATACCCTCCTCTTGCTCGCCGTCCTGTTGCTCACCTACCTGGTCTTCTTGGCGGCTCCCCGTATCTCCCAGCTGCTGGGAGGGGGAGGGATCGCCCTTCTTGTCCAAATCACCGGCCTGATTCTCGCCGCTCTTTCCGTGGAGATTGTGGCGCAAGGAATCGGCTCCCTCGTCTCGGTGCCCATTAACCACGGCTCCACGGAAATTCACCTGCCGAAATGGTAAGCTCCGCCTCCCGCGAAGGGCGGCCCTCGGACTCGGATCCCAGCCACGGCTACGGCTTCGTCCCGCTCTGGGGGGAGCACGGCGGGTATCTCGTGGGAGAGGAGCCAGAGGAGATCATTCGCGGCGATCTGCCGGAATGGAGGCGCTTGCGGGCGGCGTATCTCGAGAATGCGGGGCCCGGAGGGCCCCCTCCGCCGGGCGGGCTGATGGGCACCGTCTCCTTCGAAGGAGCGTTTCGCTTCGGAATTTACCGCCGATGGCACGGAAGCGTCGCTCCTTGGCGGGAAGAATCGTGGCAAAAGAGGCGGTCCGAGGCGCGGCCTCGGCCTAGGCATCTGCCGCCCGCTTCCTTTCGAACCGGGCGGGAGGAGTTCGTCTCCATGGTCCGGGAGGCGCAAGAGTACATCCGATCCGGAGACATCTATGTGGTGAACTTGGCCCGCCGGCTCCTCTGGCAGCTTTCCGCCGATCCCTTTCTGCTCTGGGAATGTCTTCTCGGGCGGGATCGACCGCCGGGAAGCGGGTTTCTCCGGACCGAGAGCGGCTGGCTCCTTTCCGCTTCGCCCGAGCTTTTCCTTCGGATCTCGGGGGAGCAGATCGAAACGCGCCCGATCAAGGGGACCATCCCTCGATCCGAAGGCGCAGAGGCCGATTCGCTGATCCGGTTGCAGGCGAATCCGAAGGAGCGGGCGGAGCTCTTGATGGTCACCGATGTCGAGAGGAACGATCTTGGGCAGATTTGCCGGTTCGGAACGATTCGCGTGGACCGCTTCGCAGCGGCGACGCGCCATGCCCATCTGTGGCATCTCTTCTCTTCGGTCAAAGGCATTCTCCGACCGGAAATCGATCCCGTCACCGCCCTCTTCGCCTGCTTGCCCGGAGGATCGATTACAGGAGCACCCAAGCGGCGGGCCGCGGAGATCCTCTCGCTCCTGGAGCCCGAACCTCGGGGTCTCTATACCGGGGTGTTCG
The DNA here is from genome assembly GCF_902143385.2 of Methylacidimicrobium cyclopophantes. Classification (GTDB taxonomy): domain Bacteria; phylum Verrucomicrobiota; class Verrucomicrobiia; order Methylacidiphilales; family Methylacidiphilaceae; genus Methylacidimicrobium; species Methylacidimicrobium cyclopophantes. The sequence goes on along the minus strand of NZ_CABFUZ020000112.1, from coordinate 13,416 downwards.
GCTACATCTCCTTTTCGGGGGAAGCCGCCTTCACGATGACGATCCGTTCCCTGGAGATGGCTGCCGAAACGGTTTCGCTTTCCGTCGGCAGCGGAATTACCATTGATTCGAATCCCGAGGCGGAATACGAGGAGACTTGCCTGAAGGCGAAAGCTTGGGAAGAAGCGCTTCGCTCGTATACGGGGGGCTAGAGGGCGGTGGAGCGCGGGGAGGCGGCCGCCGGAGTGCGGAAATGGGGATAGCGAGACAGAAGAGTCCGGCGGGTTCGGTGCCGACGGTGACCGCGGGAGAATTTTTCGCCCAGCACGAAGCGGCGCTCCAGGGAAAGCTCGTCGCCGGACATGCGGGACTCGGGCGAACGATCCGGGAGGGGTCGATCAACCGGCCGGGACTCCAGCTTTCGGGCTATTTGAAGAACTTCGCTTGGCAACGAGTCCAGATCATCGGCGCCGGGGAAACCTCCTACTTGAATAGCCTGCCCCCCGAGGAGGCGCGACGGAGGGTGCGGGCGATCTTTCTGCGCAACATCCCCTGTCTGATCGTCTCTCGTGGGATCGTGCCCCCCGACTTTCTGGTGGAGGAAGCGGAGGCGACCGGCACCCCGCTCTTCAGCTCCAAACTGCACACGATGCGGCTGATCAACACGGTTACGATTTGCCTCGAGATGGATTTCGCCCCTCGAGTGAATGAGCAGGGGAGCATGGTCGACATCCAGGGCATCGGCGTGCTGCTCAAGGGGGCGAGCGGGGTCGGCAAGAGCGAATGCGTTCTCTCTCTTGTCGCTCGCGGCTATTCGCTGGTCGCCGACGATATCACGACCATCTTTTGTCTGGAAGGGCGGGAACTGGTGGCCCGAGCGCCCGACATCAGCCGCTTTTACATGGAGGTCCGGGGCATCGGGATTATCGACGTGACGAGCCTCTTCGGCTTGCGGGCGATTCGTCTCGAAAAGCGAGTCGATCTCGTCGCCACCTTGCGGGAGTGTGCTCCGGGCGAGGAAATCGAGCGGGTCGGGCTCGATCAGGCAGAGTGCGAGATCTTGAATATCCGCGTTCCGCATGTCATCATTCCCATTCGGCCCGGGAGAGATTTGGCCACTCTCGTCGAGGTGGCGGCCTTGGATCAAAAGCTACGGGCGATGGGACACAATGCCGCCCAGGAGTTTAACAACAAGCTGACCAAGCTCACCAAGAAGCGATAGCGAGTCCCATGGAACAACCATCCGGCGAGAATCGGGGAAAAGAGAAGGGAGCCGCCGTTGGAGAAGCCGAGGCGGAGGTCGTGATTCGGAACAAGCTTGGTCTTCATGCGCGCCCGGCGGCCATGTTCGTCAAGGTCGCCAACCGCTTTTCCTCGAATATCCAGGTCGAAAAAGAGGGGGAGGTCGTGAACGGGAAGAGCATCATGGGGATCATGATCCTCGCCGCAAACCAGGGATCCCGCTTGAAGGTCTCCGCGAAAGGACCGGACGCGGCGGCGGCGGTGGATGCGTTGCGCGATCTCGTCGAGAGAAATTTCGACCAGGAGGGCTAGTCTTTTCGCCCGATCCGCTCTTCCGTCCGCCGGAGGAGTTCGTCGCGCGCGTTGCGGCGACGCGCTTCTCTCCGCGGCCGCGTAATCCTTTCCGGCCTCGAGGGATGCTTTTTATGAGCGAGAAGGAGGAAGAGCGCTTTGCCGGCACGGCCGCCGCACCGGGTATCGGGATCGGGCCCGTCCTCATCGTTCGCGGCGATCACGAATTTGTCCGACGACGTCCCATCAATCTTTCCCAAATTCCGGAAGAACTCGAGAGGCTCGAAGCGGCCTTGCTGAAGACTCGGGAGGAGCTCTTGCAGGCCAAGGCCGAGCTCATCCGTTCCTGGTCCCAGGCGAGTGATTCCCTGTTTGATGCCCATCTGCTGGCCGTCGAGGATCCTACGATCCTCGAGGCGGTGAAAAAACGGCTCGAGTCGGAAAGGATCTGCGTGGATGCGGCCTACCAGGACGTGATCCGCTCCTTCGTCGAGCAGATGCAGCGGGTCGACGATACCTACCTCCGGGAAAGGGCGCTCGACGTACGGGATGTCGGGAAGCGGGTACTCCGGAACTTGCGGGGGGGCGAGAAGGTGGGCTACGCCCTCGACAAGCCCTGCGTGATCGTGGCGGACGTCCTTCTGCTCTCCGATCTGGTCTCTCTGGATCGTCACCTCCTCTTGGGGCTGGTGACCGAGGAGGGGAGTGCGACCTGCCATGCGGCGATCCTGGCTCAATCCTTGAACATCCCGGCGGTGGTCGGCGTCCACGGCGTCCTGGATCGAATCGAGGAGGAGGCGGAAGTCTTGGTAGACGGTTTTTCCGGGGTCGTGATACTCCGGCCCTCCGAGCAGCGAAAAGCCGAAGCGGAAGCCAATCGAGTCCGCTACATCGCCCAGATTCGGGAGGCCCGGGAAAAGCGGGGACCCGCCGTCACGACCGACGGCCAGCAGATGCGGATCTCCGCCAATGTGGAGCTTCCGGAGGATCTGCCCCTCATTCGGGAAAACGGAGCCGACGGGGTCGGCCTCTATCGGACCGAATTTCTCTTCCTCCGCTCCGAGAGCGGGCCTTCGGAAGACGAGCAGCTGGCGGTCTACCGCGAGGCCGCGGAGTGGGCGAAACCCCATCGGCTCGTGATTCGAACGCTCGACGTGGGCGGGGATAAGCTCCTGCCGTGGCTGTCGATGAGGCCCGCGGAAAAAAACCCTTTTCTGGGTTTTCGGGGGATCCGCCTTTCGCTCGAAAGAGAGGGGATCTTCCGGACACAGCTCCGAGCGATCGTCCGCGCTTCGGATCAGGGGAACGTGGCCGTCATGTTTCCGATGGTGACCGACGTGAGCGAATTTCGTCGCGCGCGAGAGCTGCTCGGGCGGGTTCGAGCGGAGCTCGAAGCGGAAGGGCATCGGCTTGAAGAGGTTCCCTGCGGGGTCATGATCGAAACTCCGGCTGCGGCGCTCATGGCCGATCTGCTCGCCCGGGAGGCGGACTTTTTCAGCATCGGCACCAACGATCTAGTGCAATATACGCTCGCCATCGATCGGCTCGACGACCGCGTTTCCTCTCTCTATCCGGCTCCCCACACCGCGGTTCTTCGGCTGATCCAAGGGGTTGTCCGGGATGCGAAGAAGCAGGGGAGATCTGTGAGCGTCTGCGGCGAAATGGCGAGCAACTTGGCGCTGCTGCCTTTTTTTGTTGCGCTCGGCGTGGAAGAGCTAAGTATGGGCTCCATTCTGATTCCTCGGGTGAAGACCGCCATCCGACGCATCTGCGCCTCGGAAGCCCGTGAGAGGGTCGAAGCCGCCCTTTCCCGGAAGGAGGTCCCCGAAGTGCTGGAGGCCTTAAACCGACTGGCGGAGCGGTTTTATCCCGAACTGCTCTCGCAGTAGAAGGGGAGGACGATGCGCGTATTGATTCTTGCGGCGGGCTATGCCACCCGGCTGTATCCGCTCACTCTGCATCAACCGAAGCCTCTGCTCTCCGTCGGGGGTCGGCCGATCCTCGAGCAGATCCTCGACCGGGTTTGCACCTTGGAAGAGCCGATCGAATGCATCATCGTCACGAACCACCGATTTGCGGAACAGTTTGCCGCTTGGGAAAAGCGCTATCGCGACAGCCGGCCGAAGCTCGATCTGAAGATCCTCGACGATGGATCGACTTCGGAAGCCGATCGCCTGGGCGCGATCGGCGATCTTGCTTTCGTAGTCGAACGGGAGCGGATTTCCGACGAGCTCCTCGTGATCGCCGGAGACAACCTCTTCGACGCCTCGCTCGGAGATTTCGTCGCTTATGCGCGGAAGCTTGGCAAGACCGTCGTCGGAATCTACGACGTGGGCGATTTGGAGGCGATCCGTCGATACAACAACATCCGGCTCGATGGAGAGGGCCGGGTCGTCTTTTTCGAGGAAAAGCCGCAGAAGCCCGAGGGGACCCTGACGGCGATCGCCCTTTACTACTTCCCCGCCGAGGCTTTGGCCCGCCTCCGCCAATATTTGGCCGAAGGCGAGAGCCGGGACCAACCCGGCCGATTCATCGAATGGCTCTGCCGGCGCCAGCCGGTCTTTACGTGGCGGCTGCCGGGGAAATGGTTCGACATCGGCGACTTCCAGATGCTCGAGACGGCAAATCGTGCCTTTACAAAGGGTTAGGGGGCGAATGGCGGAGGATTCGGGAAAGGGCTGGCGACGCGCTGCGCTGCTCTGCTACGAAGGGTTTCGTTACCAGATTCACGAAAGACGCCTCTCCGTGGCGTTTTCCTTTCGCCTCGATGATTCCTTGACTTTCCGGCCCCGCGCCTCCTTTCCGGTAGCGCCTCCTCTTCCTTCCAAGGAGGCATTGGATCTGCTGGTCTTTTCCCTTGGCTTGATCGAGCTGGTGAGCTACTGGAAGGCGGCCTGCCCTCCGCGGATTCGCGTCGAGGCGGGGAGCCTCGCACCCGAGCAGATCGCCTGGTGGAAGCGGCTCTATTTCCGGGGACTGGGCGAGTTCTTTTATCGCAACGGGATTGCTGCCGATGAAGCGGAGTTCGTGGAGATGCGGGCTGCGGAGGGTCGCCCCTTCCCCTCGTTTCGTGGGCGCGACTCCACCGGAGCTCTCGTGCCGGTGGGCGGCGGAAAGGATTCGTTCGTAACGCTCGAGCTGCTGCGCGGCCGGGAAGGGGTCACGCCCTTTCTGCTCAACTCGTCCCGGGAGCAGAAGGAAACCGTGGCTCTCTTCGGTTTCCCTGCTTCGAATACGGCCCTGGTGCGGCGAACGATCGATCCGTCGCTCCTCGAGCTCAACCGGAGAGGCTATTGGAATGGGCATACGCCATTTTCCGCCCTCTTGGCCTTCGCGGCTTTCCTGGCCGCCGTGACCCTCGGCAAACGGTGGATCGTGCTCTCCAACGAGGCGAGCGCCGACGAGCCGACCGTTTTAGGGAGCCAGATCAATCACCAATATTCGAAGAGCTTTGCTTTCGAGCGCGATTTCGCCGACTACGCGGCACGCTGGTTGACTCCGAGCGTGGGCTACTTCAGCCTCCTGCGTCCATGGAACGAACTGCAGATCGCCGAGAGGTTCGTCCGTATCCCCGGCGCGCTCGACCGGTTCCGAAGCTGCAGCTCTCCCGGGAGAAGCTGGTGCGGCCGTTGTGCGAAATGTCTTTTTGTCTCCTTGATCCTCTCGCCGTTCGTGGAGAAGCGGAGGCTCGACGCGCTTTTCGGCCGGGATCTGTTGGAGGACTCCTCGCTTGCGCCCCTCTTCTTCTCGCTTTTGGGCGGAGAGAGGGCCAAGCCGTTCGCTTGCGTGGGAACCACCGCCGAGTCTCGGGCGGCGGCTGCCGCCCTCGCGCGACGGCCCAATCCTCCCCTCTTGGTCCGCCTGGCGCGGGAGCGGGGTCTCCTCCCCGGGAGCGCCGGCCCTTCGATCGAGGATCTGCTGACCTCCTGGAATTCCGGGCACGGCGTCCCGCCCGATTTCCTGCCGCTGCTCGCCACCCCCCGGTCGATCGCCCTTTCCGCATGAGCCGCAGCCAAGATCTCTTTGCATTCCTCACCGGCAAACGGATCCTCGTCTGGGGCCTGGGCCGGGAGGGAAGATCGACCCTCGATCTCCTGCGCCGTTTCCTGCCCGGGCAGCCGTTGGTAGTTGCGGATCGGAGCCCGGCGGCGCTGGAGGCGGCCGATCTCGCCGCGCTCCCCGCAGAGCGGGTCTCGGAGGAGGAGGCGCTGCGACGGCTTCCGGAATTCGACCTCGTCCTCAAAGCTCCCGGCATCCCGACGCGCCATCTAGCCCTTGACGGCCAGGCGGTCAAGATTACCGGCCAAGCCGATCTCTTCCTCCGCTTTGCGCCCTGTCCGGTCGTCGGCGTAACGGGGACCAAGGGGAAGAGCACGACCGCATCCCTCTTGGCGCACATCTGCCGCTGCGCGGGGCGGAAGACCTTCCTCGTCGGCAACATCGGGATTCCGCCGTTTTCCGTTTTGGGCGATCTCGAGCCCGAATCGGTGGTGATTTGCGAGCTTTCCTCCTATCAACTCGAATTCGCACGCAGCTCCCCCCCCATCGCCCTCTGGACCAATCTCTACCCTGAGCACCTCAACTTCCATGGGAGCTTTGCCGCCTACGCGCGCGCCAAGAGCGGGGTAGCTCGCTGGCAGTCGGCGGAGGATCTGCTGATCTTCTCCGGCGACGATCGGGCCGTTGCGGATCTTCTCGAGGAAGACGGGGGATTGGGCAGGCGCATTCCCTATCACGGGCCGGCGGATCTTCCGGCGATCGACTTTTCCCGATTTCGGCCGCTGGGCTGGCACAATCGGAAGAATGCGGTGGCCGCGCTCCTGGCCGCGAAAGGCTTGGGGATCCCGTTTTCGGCGATGCAGGAGGCGATCGACACCTTTTCTCCGCTTCCCCACCGGTTGGAGCCGGCGGGCGTCGTTCGCGGAATTTCGTTTTACAACGATTCGATCTCGACCGTCCCCGAGTCGGCTCTCGTCGCCCTTTCGGCCCTTCCCGACGCCCGGACGCTGATCGTGGGCGGACAAGACCGAGGAGTGCCTCTCGAAGGCTTCGCCCGCTCCCTGGCACGCTCCCCCTCGTTGCGGACGATCATCCTCCTTCCGGAGACCGGTGTGCGCCTCGGCGCTCTTCTCCGGTCGGCCGATCCGCCGTTCGGAGGGACTCTGCTTTTCGTGGAGACGTTGGAAGCCGCGGTTCGCGCGGCTCTCGCCGAAACCCCGGAGGGAAGCTGTTGCCTCTTTTCTCCGGCCGCGCCCAGCTACAACGCCTTTCGCAACTTCGAAGAGCGCGGAACCCATTTTCGGGAGCTGATTCGTCGGGCCGAAGCAAAGCCGTGAGAAAGCGGTGAGGCGGTGGCTGCGGAAAGGCGGAGCGGACGCTGAGCCGCTACGATGGGCAGGCAGGGATTCGAACCCTGAACCAAGTGCTTAAAAGGCACCTGCTCTGCCGTTGAGCTACCTGCCCACGCGTAAGCTAGCGAAGCCGAAAGAGCCCTCCAAGTGAAAAGAGCGCCCGGTTTCCTCGATCGCGAGGAGGGAAAGTCGCTTTGCGCAAGAGCGGGAAGCGCGTAGGCTAGGAAACCTTCTCACCATGAACAACCAACAAACTCAGGGAACGCTGCTTGCCGATTGTCAGAACCAGCGGGATCACCGCCGCATCCGGATCGACCGGGTCGGCGTCAAGGGACTTCGCCATCCGATCGAGGTTCGGGACCGGAGCTTTGCGACACAGTCCACGGTCGCGACGATGAGCCTGCTGGTGGATTTGCCCCACCATTTCAAGGGGACGCATATGAGCCGCTTCGTCGAGGTGCTGAACGCGCACGGACGGCTGATCCACGTCAAGAACCTCTTCTCCATAGTCCACGCGCTCCAAAAGCGCCTCGATGCCGAGGTGGCGCACCTGGTCATGGAATTCCCCTATTTTCTCGAAAAAGAGGCGCCCGCGACCGGGGCCGTGGGGTTGGTCGATTACCAAGTGCGGTTCGAGGCCGCCGCTTGTGGCGCGCAGACCGACTTCGTGATGACGGTCGTCGTCCCCGTGACGACCCTCTGCCCTTGCTCCAAGGCGATCAGCGATCGCGGGGCCCACAACCAGCGGGGCTACGTGACTGCGGCGATCCGCTCAGGAGAGCCGGTTTGGATCGAAGAGGTGATCGAAGTGGTGGAGGGCTCGGCGAGCAGCCCCATCTACTCGCTCCTCAAGCGCCCCGACGAAAAGTTCGTCACCGAACATGCCTACGATCATCCGGTCTTCGTGGAGGACCTGGTGCGCAATGTCGCCGTCCGCTTGAACGAGCGGCCGGAGATACTCTGGTATCGGGTCGAAGCCGAGAATATGGAGAGCATCCACAATCATGCGGCCTATGCTCTTGTCGAGAAGCATCCCGGGGCCAACGGCAGCTAGGAAGCGGGAGAGCCTTCTCCTCGTCTTTGGAGATCTCGACTCGGCGGACGGTTGCAAATGGCCGCGGATCGGTTAGGATCTCCTCGAAAGCGCGGGGAGCCGGAAACGGCTGAGAGGCGATTTCTCGAATCGGCATCGTCCGGGAAGAACCCGGCTACGGAAGCTGCTCAGGGAATCGCGACCCGAAGAACCTGATCCGGGTAATGCCGGCGGAGGGAGGGGATCGGCCTTTTATAGCCGCCGCTGCAGGATTCGGTTCGCGGCCCGCGGGGGAGAAATACTATGGCAGCGAATCGTCAGCGGTCGGAACGATCGCCTCTTCTCAATCGGGAAACGCTCCTTTCTTATTTTCCGCAATCGCAGCGCGTCTACGTCTGCGGAACGAACCCCGGGGTGCGAGTCCCGTTCCGGGAAGTACGGCAGGAAGCGACTCGTCTGGCGGACGGGGGTCGGGAGAGCAATCCGAACGTCCGTTTCTACGACACCTCGGGGCCCTACACCGATCCGGCGGTCCCCTTGGAGCCGGGGAAAGGGCTGCCCGCCATCCGCCTCCCGTGGATCGAGGCTCGCGGCGACAGCGAGCCCTACTTCGGGCGCGCGGCGCAGCCGATCGACGACGGCTACCTTTCGTGGAATCACAAGGAGAAGGCCGAGAAGCGTAACGGGGCCTCCGGCGGGGCGCTTTCCCTTCCCCTGTCCCGGCAGCCTCGGCGAGCGAAGCGGGATGCCGTCACGCAACTGGCCTATGCGCGGCGGGGGATCGTGACGCCCGAGATGGAGTTCGTCGCGATCCGAGAGAATCTTGGCCGGGAAGACCGAGTCCCCGAGCGGAGCGATCGGGAGGCGCTCTCCTTCCAACTTCCCGGGGCCCCGCTGGGCGCGCGGATCCCGGAGCGGATCACTCCCGAGTTCGTCCGGGACGAGATCGCGGCCGGGCGGGCGATCCTGCCCGCCAACATCAATCATCCCGAGAGCGAGCCCATGATCCTCGGCCGAAATTTTCGGGTGAAGATCAACGCGAACATCGGCAATTCCGCGATCGGCTCCTCGGTCGAGGAAGAGGTCGAGAAGCTCGTTTGGGCGATTCTGTGGGGAGCGGATACGGTCATGGACCTTTCGACCGGAAAGGACATCCACCGGATTCGAGAGTGGATTCTCCGTTCGAGTCCGGTACCCATCGGCACGGTGCCGATCTACCAGGCCCTCGAAAAGGTGGGTGGGAGACCCGAGGAGCTCTCTTGGGAGGTCTATCGCGATACGCTGATCGAACAGGCGGAGCAGGGGGTAGACTACTTCACGATCCATGCGGGCGTTCTTCTCCGCTACGTGCCGCTCACCGCCCGCCGCCGCTGCGGCATCGTCAGCAGGGGAGGCTCGATCTTGGCGAAATGGTGTTTGGCTCATCATGAGGAGAATTTTCTCTACACCCATTTCGAGGAGATCTGCTCCATTCTTCGGGCGTACGATGTCAGCATCTCGCTCGGAGACGGGTTGCGGCCGGGAGCCATCGCCGATGCCAACGACGAGGCGCAGCTCGCCGAGCTCAGGACCCTGGGAGAGTTGACCCAGATCGCCTGGAAGCACGATGTGCAGGTAATGATCGAAGGGCCGGGCCACATCCCCCTCCAGCTCATCCAGGAGAATATGGATCTGGAGTTGCGCCACTGCTGGGAAGCGCCGTTTTATACGCTCGGGCCGCTCACTACCGACGTCGCCCCCGGCTACGACCATATCACGAGCGCGATCGGCGCGGCCCTGATCGGGTGGCAGGGATGCGCGATGCTCTGCTACGTCACGCCGAAGGAGCATTTGGGGTTGCCGGCGCGCGAGGATGTCCGAGCGGGAGTCGTGGCCTACAAGATCGCTGCGCACGCGGCCGATTTGGCCAAAGGGTTTCCGGGGGTTCAGGAGTGGGACAACGCGTTGAGCAAGGCGCGGTTCGAATTCCGGTGGAACGATCAGTTTGCCCTTTCCTTGGACCCGACCATGGCCCGCTCCCTTCACGACGAGGCCTTGCCGCAAGAAGCCGCGAAGAGCGCCCACTTTTGCTCGATGTGCGGACCCCACTTTTGCTCGATGAAGATCACGGAGGAGGTCCGCAACTTTGCGCGGGAACAGAAGATCTCTCCGGAAGACGCGTTGACGCAAGGCCTGGAGCAGAAGGCGAAGGAGTTTCGAAAGGGCGGGGCCGCCATCTACCCTTGAGCGTGCCTCGAGGCCCGGAGAGCGCGCGGAATGATATTGAACGCGGCTCTGCCCGGCGCTACCTTCCCTTCAGAAAATTCGAGATCGGAGGGAAGCGCGTGGAGACGGAAGCTCTCCGCGTCCGCCGCCCTCGCCGCCATGACAACCCTGCCCGCACGCACCGATCGCACTTTGGCGATGGACGGAGCGTCGCTGGCCTACAGCGGCGCTCTCCTCGAGGAATACTACGCACGCTGGGTGCAAGACCCCGCTTCGGTCGATTCGAGCTGGTCGGCTCTCTTCGAGAGCTGGACTCGAAGCGGAGGTCCGCAGCCTGGCCGCAGGGAAGGTGCTGTTTTTTCACCCCAACGGCCGGAAGTCGGTTTTTTGATCAAGCAGCGAGGGGTCTACGAGTTGATCTATGCCTATCGGACGCTCGGCCACTTCGTGGCCGATCTCGATCCGCTTGGTTTCAATCGATTTACCTTTGACGAGCTGGAGCTCGAGCGGTTCGGCCTCGGAGAAGAGGACTTGGAAAGCGAGTTCGATTCGGCCTCGCTCGCCGGCGGCGGAACCCGGCCGCTCCGGAAGATCCTCGAAATCCTTCGCGAGAGCTTTTGCGGCACTCTCGCCGTCGAGTTCATGCACATGCACGCCTTTGCCCAGAGGCGTTGGATCGCTGAGCGGCTGGAGGGAACCTCCATTCCCAAGACCTTCTCGGGAGAAGAGAGGCGCAGAATCCTCCAGGCGATTCTCCGGGCCGAAGAGTTCGAGTCCTTTCTCCACACCCGGTACGTGGGACAAAAGCGCTTTTCCTTGGAAGGCAACGAGACGCTGATCCCGATGCTCGATGCGCTCGTCGAGGCTTGCCCCGCGCATGGAGTGGACCGCATCGTGATGGGGATGGCCCATCGCGGGAGGCTCAACGTCCTCGCCAACGTGCTCCAGCAGGATTTCAAGACGATTTTCGACGAGTTTTCGGAAAACTATTTTCCGGAAGGGGTGCTGGGGGACGGCGATGTCCGCTACCATCTGGGTTTCGAAGCGGTGCGCAAGACCTCCTCGGGTGCGGTCGTCACCATCGGGCTCGCCCCCAATCCAAGCCATCTGGAACTGGTCGATCCCGTGGTGGAGGGAAAGGCGCGGGCATGGGAGCGGAGACTGGGGGACACGGCGGAACGCCGGAAGGTTCTTCCGCTCTTGATTCACGGGGACGCCTCCTTCATGGGGCAGGGGATCGTCCAGGAGACCTTGAATCTTTCTCAGCTTCAGGGATATCGGACGGGGGGCACGGTTCATATCGTGATCAACAACCAGATCGGCTTTACGACCTTGCCCCAAGACGCCCGATCGACTCATCATTGCACGGGAATCGCCCGGATGTTGGGAATCCCGATTTTCCACGTCAACGGCGACGATCCGCTGGCGGCCGTTTACGCAATCCGGCTGGCTCTCGAATACCGGCAACTCTTTCAGCGGGACACGGTCGTCGATCTCTTCGGCTATCGGCGCCATGGGCATAACGAAGGGGACGAGCCGAGCTTTACGCAGCCCACACTCTATCAGGCGATCGCAGCGCACCCGAAAGTCAGCGAAGTCTTCCTCGATCGCCTCGTCGCTTCCGGAGAAATGAGCCGGGAAGAGGCTCAGGCCTATCGGAAGGCATTCGTGGAGCAGCTTGCGGCGGATATGGCGGAATCCAAGCAGTGGGCGACTCGGGCGAAGCCCAAGCTGCGCGAGCGGCTGTCGTGTCCGCGGCTCCTCGAACCGGTCCGCACTGCGGTGGAAACCGGCGAGCTTCTGGCCGTGGGGCGGGCGATCACCCAGGAGCCCGCGGGCATTTCGCTCAATCCCAAGATCGCGCGAATGCTCCAGGATCGTCGGACCGCCTTGGAGCAGAAGGGCCCCATTCTCTGGCCGTTCGCGGAAGCGCTGGCCTTCGGCTCGCTTCTCAAGGAAGGGGTCCCGGTCCGCCTCTCCGGCCAGGATAGCCGCCGCGGCACCTTCAGCCAGAGACATGGGGTTCTCTTCGACGTCCATTCGCGGGCGAGCTATGTCCCGCTCGCTCACGTGAGCCCCGAGCAAGCGCTCTTCTGCATCTACAACAGCCCTCTGTCCGAAAACGCCGTGCTCGGTTTCGATTTCGGCTACTCGCTCGACTATCCCGAAGCGCTCATCCTTTGGGAGGCCCAGTATGGCGATTTTGCCAACGGCGCCCAAGCGATCATCGATCATTATCTTGCGAGCTCCGAATCGAAGTGGGGGACCGTTTGCAATCTGGTGATGCTGCTTCCCCACGGATACGAGGGCCAGGGCCCCGAGCACTCCACCGCGCGCATCGAAAGATTTCTCCAGCTCTGCGCCGAGGACAACATGGTCGTCGCGCAATGCTCGACGCCGGCGAACTACTTTCACATTCTGCGCCGGCAGGCCCTTCGCGGCTTCGTGAAACCGCTGGTTCTCTTCACCCCGAAGAGCCTTTTGCGCGACCCGCGTTGTTCTTCCCCGCTTTCCGATTTCTCCGAGGGCGGCTTCGAGGAGATTCTTCCCGATCCGCTGCGCCCGGAAGGGGCGCGCCGCGTTCTTCTCTGCTCCGGCAAGATCTATTACGATCTCGCCGCCTATCGGGAGAAACTCGGAGAGAAGACGACCGCCATCCTTCGGGTGGAGCAGTTTTATCCCCTGCACGAGGAAAAGCTCTCTCGGCTGCTCTCTGCGCATCCGGCGGAAGAGGTGCTCTGGTGTCAAGAGGAGCCGGAGAACATGGGCGGTTGGCACTTCATGGAAAGAAGGCTGCGGGCGCTTCTCGGGCGGGAGATCCGCTACGTCGGACGGGAAGCTTCGGCGAGCACTGCGGCGGGCAGCCTGGGGGTGCACCGTCTCGAGCAGGAGTGGATCTGCCGGCAGGCGCTGGAAAATCGATAGGAAGGAAATGGCGAGCGAGGTGAAAATGCCCTTTCTGGGCGAATCGATTCGGAGCGGGGTCCTCGGGAGGTGGCTCAAGTCCGAGGGCGATCCCGTCGAGCCGGGAGATGCCCTCGGAGAGATCGAAACCGAAAAGATCACTTCGGAGGTTTACGCGGAGGTTCCCGGTTCCTTTACGCCCCTTGTGGAACCTGGGACCCAGGTCGAAGTCGGACAGGTAATCGCTCGGATCGAGGAGCGCCCGGGCGTCGGGACGGAGGGAGGCTCGACCGCTCCCGCTCGGGATACGCGGCCATCGCCCTCCGCGGCGGCGGGTCCGGTCCCCGCGGAAGCGCACGATCGGGCCGCGGAAGGGGACGGGAAGGAAGAGGCGGCGGCATCCCCCGGCCC
>NZ_CABFUZ020000111.1 GCF_902143385.2 Methylacidimicrobium cyclopophantes | reverse complement strand
GCGGAGCTCCGCCGGATCCGGCAACGGGAGGGAGAGGAGCCCCGCCCGGGTCCGCTGCCAGATGTACTGGTTCTCTCTCCGCTCGTTCGCCCCCAGGGGCTTCGCTCCCAAGGAGCGCGGAGGGCGCCAGCCGCCCGTGTTGGGTCCGGCCGGACTCTTGGCATTGCAGACATAGAGCCAGCGGCCGTCCCCACCCACCGCCACCGAGCTCGGGTACCAGCCGGTCGGGATCAGTCCGATCAGCTCGGAATCGGGATCCCCCTCCCCTCCCATTCCCTGGGCATGGCCGCCAAGCCGGACGACGGCGACCGCGTTGGTCCCCCCGCAACTAACCAAGAGCAGCCGACCGTCGCGCGTGAGCGCTAGGCTGTTCGGGTTGACTCCTTTTAGGGATTCCGAGCCAGCCGGACGGAGGTCGCGGGGCGCCACGAGATCGATCTCCTCGAGGATCTGGTCCCGCTCGGTGTCGAGCACGACCAGCGTGTCGCTGTTGTCGCAGGCGACATAGGCGCGTCTTCGCTCCGGAACGGCCAAGAGTCGGTTCGGTTGGCCGCGGAGCGCAATCCGCCCACAAACCCTCAGGGCGTCCGCTTCGATCGCGAGGGCCACCAGCTGGCGGTCGCGCACACTGGAAACATAGGCCTTCCCGCTTCCCGACCAGGCGACCCAGAATGGATACTCCCCTCCGGGGACTCCGGCCGCATTCGCGGCGATCTTCCCAGGCCGAAGGTCGAGCTCCGCGATCTTCCGCCAGCGAAGAAGATCGACCAAGCTCACCGAGTCGTTGGCCCAATTGGCGACCAACAGCCTCTTTCCTCCGGGATCGATCGCGAAGCCCGCCGCAATCGGCTGGGTTCTCAGCCCGTTGCCAGCAAGATGCCCGAGCCGTAGGGGAGGGAGGGACTCCCGCCACTCCGACCCCTTTCGGGAGTAGGCGCGGATGCAGTCATCGACGCCTCCGGAGACATAGAAGCCCTTCCCGTCGGGACGCCAGGCGATACCGCAGAAGGAGTTGGGCAGGGCGATCTCCTGGAGCTTCCGCGGCGCGCCTCGGGCGATGTCGAAGAGAAAGAGATGCTCTTGGGAGGCTGCGGGAATCGGTTTTCCCCGCTCATCGAAGAAACGGTTATATCCCGAGGTCAAGACGAGCAGCGTGCGGCCGTCGGGCGAGGGAGCGAGCGAAACGGCCTGACCGACACGCCTCTCCGGGAGATCCCGCTCTTCAAGCCGGAGCTCTTCCCAGACAGCCCCACGGGCCGCCTGCGGTTCGATCCGCTGCCCCGTCGGGAGCTCCTCACGGGCTCCCGCCATCCATGGAAAAGCCAGGAACGCCACCAAAAGAGATCCAAAGCTCCTCCCGAGACGAAAGATCCCAGCAGCGGCGGTCCGCCCCAGAGCGGCGGAGGCCCAAAAGCGACCCATTCCCTCTTCGGCATTCCAATGGGATAGAGACCGCATGGAAAAGCGCCAGACCCGGCCAAGAATAGGGGAGGAAAGCCGCCAAGCAAGGCGGAACTGCCAGCCGACATCACATCCTAACAAAGGGTCGGCCAAAGAACAAAGAAGAGAGGCCGACCGGACTCCGTTCGCCGGTGAAGTGGCAAAAGGAAGGCTTTGTGCCTCTCTACTCTATCCTCCCCAAACGCGGGCTGGCGGAGGAAAACAAGTCGCGGTACGGAAAGAGAATCGTGTCGCCAAAGCTCGTGCGCTGTCCCTGGGCGGAGGGGGATCCCCTCCTCGCCGACTATCACGACCGCGAGTGGGGAGTGCCGGAATTCGATCCGCGCTCGCTCTACGAAAAGCTCGTCCTCGACGCCTTTCAGGCGGGCCTCTCCTGGCTCCTCATCCTGCGCAAGCGGACGGCGTTGCGGGAGGCATTTGCAGGCTTTCATCCGGAACGGGTCGCCCGCTACGGGAGGCGCGAGATCGAGCGGCTGCTAGGCAACCCGGCGATCGTCCGCAGCCGAGCCAAGATCGAATCGGCCATCCGGAGCGCCCGCCTCTGGATTGAGATCATGGAAAGAGAGCCGGGGGGCTTCACCCGCTTCGTCTGGAAACATGTGGGGGAAACGCCCCAGATCCACCGTTACCAGACCCCGGAGGAGGTCCCGGCGCAGAGCGAGCTGAGCGGGCGGATGTCCAAGGAGTTCCGGAAACGGGGCTTCTCTTTTTGCGGTCCCGTGATCCTCTATGCCTTTGCCCAGGGGATCGGGATGGTCAACGACCATCTGGTCGGCTGCCATCGCCACGCCGCCTGCGGAATCGGCCGACTCCCGGAGAGGAGATCCGGATCCTTTCCCAATCGGCGGCCGATCGGGTAAGATCGCCTCCGCTCGAACGGGAACCGGGCCACGTCCGCCGGATCGCCTTCTCTTTCCCGGGCTCTCTCTCGTACCGATGGGGGGATCGTCGGAGGCCGCCGCGGGTCCTATCCGCTTCCCTTTTCCTCATTGCCCAAAAGGCCCTTTCGAGCGGAGCCGAAAGCCCGAGACCTCATCTTCGGCTTTGCGCATGACGAAGGGCTTGCTCTTTTCCAATGGCGATGGCAAAGCCTCTGCCTTCGAAGGGATTCGAAGCTTCCCGCGCGCGAAGTGAGTCCCAGCTTTGGCAAGGAACCGATGAGCTTTTCGAACCTCGACCTCTGGCTTGGAGCGATCCCCCCGCTCGCATGGACCGCCGTCTTCCTCGATCCCTCTTGTCCCTGGAAACCCTTCTTTTCCCCCCGCGTTCCGGATACCGGGCGCCGACTTCCCCGGGTCCGCATCCTGGTTCCCGCCCGCAACGAGGAGGCCGTCCTCCCCCAGACCCTTCCCGCCCTCCTCCAGCAGGACTATCCAGGCGACTTCGATCTTCTGCTCATCGATGACCGCTCCCAAGACGGAACCGGAACCACCGCCCGATCGATCGCGGCCAAGCTCGGCCTTTCCGAGCGGCTCCAGGTCGTGGAAGGCAGTTCCCTGCCCGAAGGCTGGACCGGTAAGCTCTGGGCGCTCGAGCAGGGCTGGCGCCAAACCGAAGACCGGTCGCCGGAGGAGTCTCCTTGCGAATTTTTCCTCCTCACCGATGCGGACATTCTCCACGGCCGCGACTCTCTCCGCACCCTTGTCGAGGAGAGCCTCCGCTTCGGTGGCGGCCTCAACAGCCGGATGGCGAAACTCCACTGCCGCTTCCTCCCCGAGCGCCTTCTCATCCCCCCGTTCCTCTTTTTCTTCTCCCTCCTCTACCCGATGCGGCGGATCAATCAGCCCCGCAGCCGGAGAGCCGGGGCGGCGGGGGGCTGCATCCTCCTCTCCCGGCGGGCCTTGCAGCGCTTGGGAGGCTTTCCGGGCCTCCGCGGAGAAATCATCGATGACCTCGCGCTGGCTCGGGCCGTCAAAGGAGCGGGCTTCCCGATCCACTTTTCTCTGGCCCAGCCCGTCTCCGCTTCCGGGGAGCGACCGGGCTTCGATACCGGTGTCGAGAGCCTGCGGAAGTATCCCACCTGGGGCTCCTTGTGGAAGATGGTATCCCGCTCGGCCTTTGCCGAACTCCGCTACTCCTGGCTTCGCCTCTTGCTCACCCTCTGCCTTCTCTTCCTCTTCTTCTCCTTCCCTCTCCTGCTCTGCCTGGAGGGGCTCTCTTCCCTCTGGCAAGGATCCCATCCCGAGGGACTCCTCCGGATCGGGCTCGGGCTGGCCGGCCTGATTCTCCCCTCCCTTCTTTTTCTGCCGACGATCCGCTACTTCGGCCTCCCATGGCCCTGGAGCGCCACCCTCCCCTTCTCCGGGCTCCTCTACGGACTCATCACCGCCGAATCGGCCTGGCGCCACCTCCGCGGAAAAGATTCCGGCTGGCGGGCAACCCCCGATGTCCTAAGCTAAGCCTTCTTTCCTCCACCACGCCTTTCGGAGGCCATCCGCTCCCCAGGAAACCACCGACTCCCTTGTGGATCCAAAGGGGAAAGCCCCATGCCTGGATCGAGGAAGCCTGGACGAAGTGCCGATGGGAGCGCCCTGCGCCGCGAAGAGCGAGCTCGCCTACAAAACCGATATGCGCCTCTTTCTTGGACCCTGCGCACAGGAGCAAGGGGATCCCCTTTCGTTCACTCGCGCCGAACCATCCCGTGGCAAAGGGTGGCCTTGACCCTCTCTACCCTTGTATGGGGCGTTCTTGATCTCGCCGCGACTTCGGCCGGTAGTCCGGCAACGGCCAAGCCGGCCAGGCCGCTTCGCTGGCTGTTCGCCGGGCCGGCCATTGCGGCGCTGGCGGCAGATGCCAGCGGAGCGCGCCTCCTCGCGGGCTCGCAACCGTTCCTTATGAGGAGACAGCCCCTTCGGGAAGTGCCTGCGGACTGGAACGCGATTCCTATCCTCTCCTGCAAGAGCCTCGGCGAAATCCAAATGGCGCTGGCGCCGGGCGCGCTCGATCCGAGCGTGCGGGGCATTTTGTACGACGTGGAAAAGTGGCGATTTACTCCCGTGGAGGAGCAACGAGCTCCCGCCATTTCCATGAAGCGGGCTGCCGCGGCCGTCCGCGCACGTGGCCTGCTCTTCCTCACGGCCCCCGCTGTCGATCTCGTTCCGGTGTTGGCGCCCGATTCCGGCCGAAAACGGCAAGACGAGACCTATTTGCGCCTCGGGCTGGCCGCCGATGCGGCACGTTACGCCGATGTCTTCGATATTCAGGCACAACGTTTCGAGTCGGATGCCGCTCGGTATGCCCGTTTTGTCCGGGAAGCCGCGGCGCAGGCGAAGCGTGCGAATCCCAAAGTCCTGCTGCTCGCTGGGCTCAGCACTCAGCCGGGTGGCCAATGGGTGACCGTCGACGATATCCTTCGTGCCATCGAAGCGACGCGCGGCATCGTAGACGGCTACTGGTTCAACATGCCAAAGCCCTCGGCCTATTCGCCCCGCGTCACCGATTTCCGTCCCGACATTGCGATTGAGGTACTCCGTCGCCTCGCGGGACGATCCTGGCCCGCACCGGACGGAGCCGATCGTTAGCGTTTTCGGTCGGAAACAAAAGCAGCTTTTTCCCTGGAGACGCTGCCCCGTTCCGGCGGTGCATGGGAAAGCTCGGCTAAAAGCCGGCGGTTGTCCTTTCTTCCGCTAAGAGGCCATAGACCAGGAGATCCTCAAAGCAGCCGCGAATTTTCAAATGCTCCCTAAGGCAACCTTCCCATTTCATCCCGAGCTTCGCCAACATTTTCAAGGAACCGGTGTTGGTGGAGACGCAATAGGCAGAAACCTTGTGGAGCCGCAAAACCTCGAAGCCATGATGGATCGCCCCTGCACAAGCTTCGGTTCCATAGCCTCTCGACCAGTATGGTCGGCCGATCCAGCAGCCGATTTCGGCCCGTTGGTGGAGCGGCTCCAAGAAGAGGAGGACCGAACCGATGAACAGGTCTTGGTCGCGGAGAACCACCGCGAGGCTTACGCTCTTCCCCTTTTTCGTCATGGTGA
The DNA here is from genome assembly GCF_902143385.2 of Methylacidimicrobium cyclopophantes. Classification (GTDB taxonomy): domain Bacteria; phylum Verrucomicrobiota; class Verrucomicrobiia; order Methylacidiphilales; family Methylacidiphilaceae; genus Methylacidimicrobium; species Methylacidimicrobium cyclopophantes. Next base: position 5,535 of record NZ_CABFUZ020000111.1, on the reverse strand, counting down.
TGTGTTCGTCGAGCCAGGATGAGGCCGACTGGACGCTCTCCGGATAGGTGATCGGTCGCGTCGCCCAGGAACAATCGGGATCCCCAGATAGCATCCGCACTCTTTCTAGATCCTTTTCCTCCAAGGGCCGGAGGTAGATCCGCTCAAGAACCATCGGCAAGGAAGACTCCATCGGTTTGCGCCTTTCCGCTTTCCTGTGAGAAAGCCTGGGGGATCGGACTCCAGCGATCCCGCTGAGCGGGCGGCGAGAGGCGAGGATTGAGCCATCGGCCACCCGTCTCCTTCCCCAGGGTTCTCCTCGACTCTCTCCCCTAGGTCGCTTCCTCGACCGGACCCTCCCGGCTCCCCATGCACTAGATAGCCCACCCGAGGAAGCCGAGCAATCCTCCGGACTCCAACCCTCGGATCCGCTCTTCCAGGGCTTTCCACGGAGGCGATTCCAGGCTGGGATCCGAACCGATCTTCCAACAAGAGAACCGGTCTTCTCAAAATGGCCCGCATGCGATCGGAAAAGACACAACGCCCCTTCCCTCCCCTGAATTGCCCGATGAGATCGAAGCAGCAGCCGCCTACGCGAAGCTCATGGGCGTCGGCTCCCGGGATCCGCAACGAGGAGCCGCCCTCTTCCGATCCTTCCCGCCCTCCTCCAGCAGGACTCACTCCAGGCGGCTTCGATCTCCCGCGGATCGACGACCGCTCCCAAGACGGCGCCGGAGCCGCGGCTCGGTGGATCGCGGCCAAGCTCGGGCCTTTCCGAGCGGCTCCAGCGAGTCGAAGGCAGACTCCTCCCCGAAAAGTGGCAAGCCCTGACTTTCGCCATGGGACGAGTGGCGGGAGCTGCTATCTGGATTGTGGTTTTGATTGGGATTTCGCACAAACCTTTCCCCTCGGATGCGCTCGAAGACTCCCTCGTTCGTCGCCGATCGGATCCCCATCCCGCTACATCGAAGAAACTCCAATCCTTCCTCTCCGCCGTTGCCCTGCACCCCCATTTGACGAGCTCTCGAGCTCCCAAAAACCAAGCGCTCCCTTCACTTGTTTCCAACAAATTCACTTGCCAGCAATGTGCTGAATCCGTAGAGGAAGGTAGTTGGTTCAATAGCCCCGGCCTAGTTGAGGGCGACGGGAGCCGTTGCGCCGCACACACATCTAGGGAGGAAAACAATATGAAGCATCGTAGCATTGCTCTTCTCACGGCTGCCGCTTTTGCCGGCCTGTTCGCGGGATCGGCCCTGCGGGCCAGCGGAGCCAACCTTACCGCCGAATCGGGAAGCCCGCATGCCAAGATGACGGCGGAAAAAGGAAGCTGCAACCAGTGCAGCGGAAAGAAAGAGAAGAAGAAAAAGAAAAAGAGCAAAGAGGGAGAGGAGAGTACGCAGGACTAGGGCTCCCTCTCTTCGCTTCGAATGTTTCTCTATCTGAAGGCAGGCGGCGTTGAACCGCCTGCCTTCTTTTCGTTCTGAACGCTCTTCTCTCGCCTCTATGCCCATCAACCGATTCAATGCCTTCTCCGGATATGGCATCGGCATCGGGCTGCGCGTGCCTCACTACGACCAGATCCTTCGGGAAAAAGCCATGGTCGACTGGTTCGAGCTCCTTTCAGAAAATTTCCTCGCTGAGGGGGGGCGGCAGCGGAGGGTTCTCGACCGGGTCCTGGAGCAATACCGCGTCGTCCTCCATGGCGTCGGCCTCTATTTCGGCTCCGCCGAGCCGCTCGACCGCGATCACCTCCGGCGGATCAAGGCGCTGGTTCGGCGCACTGGAACGCCCTGGCTCTCCGACCATCTCTGCTGGGGGAGCGCCGACGGCCGGTACAGCCACGACCTCCTTCCGATGCCCTTCACCATGGCCGCCGCCCGCCACACGGCCGCGAAGATCCGGCAAGCCGCGGATTTCCTCGAAGTCCCGGTCTCGGTCGAAAACATCAGCAGCTATGCGGAGCTAACCTTCTCCACCATGACCGAATGGGAGTTCCTTTCGGAAGTCGCGGAGCTGGCGGATTGCGGGATCCTACTCGACGTGAACAATGTCTATATCGTCAGCCAGAACCACGGCTTCGACCCGCATGTCTATCTCGACAACATCCCGCACGAGCGGGTAGCTCAAATTCACATCGGCGGCCACAGTCGATTGGCCACCCACATCCTCGACACCCACGATCAGCCGGTCGCCGATCCGGTCTGGAAGCTCTATGGCTACGCCATCCGCAAGCTCGGGCCCACCCCCACCCTTCTCGAGTGGGACGACCGAATCCCTCCGTTCGAAGAAGTCCATCGTGAAGCCCGAAAGGCCAACCGCTTCCTCGCATCTCTCGCCCCGGCCCAACCTTAAGACGGTCCATCCCAACGCGGATACCGTCGAGGGTCTGCGGGAGCTCCAGCGCCTCTTCTTCTCCGCGATCACCCGACCGCTCGGTCCAGATGGACGAGCAGGAGGGAAGAGCGCTCCGGACCTAGAGACAGCCGCCCTGGCAGCACGGCTCATCCGGCCCGGCGCAAAGCAAAGCCCCCTCGATCGGCTCGAGATCTACCACCGCCAATACTGGATCCGTCTCCAGCAAGCCTTTTTCGAAGACTTTCCCGGCCTTTGGAATCTCCTGGGACCGGAGCGCTTCCGCGGGCTCATCGAAGCCTATCTCCTCCGCTACCCTCCCGACTCACCACTCCTTCGAGAGGTGGGCTCCCACCTCCCCCGCTTCCTACGGGAAGAGCCCGATTGGGCCGCTCCCTTTCCCCATCGGCTCGTCCTCGACCTCGTCCGCTTTGAATGGGCGAAGATCGTCACCTTCTACGCCCGGGAGCTTCCACTCCCTCGAAAGGAAGAGATGACCACCCGGGAGATCCGGCTCTTCCTCCAACCCCACCTCGTGCTCCTCGACCTGCGCTACCCGGTCGAGCGATGGGATCCGGAAGGTTCCTCTTCCGCGCCTGCGGGCTCCCCGATTCCCCTCTCGCCCGAACCTCGCCAGATCGCCCTCCATCGACAGGGAGAGACCGTCTACCACAAGCTCCTTTCGCGCGAATCCTTCTTCCTCCTCCGCTCCTTCCGCAAGGGCCTTTCCCTTCTCGAGGCTTGTGAGCGGACCGCAGAAAAGTTTCCCGATCTTCCGCCGGAGCGCTACCACGAGTGGCTGCGAGAGTGGTCCTCCCTCGGCTGGTTGACGACTAGGACCGCCGATCGGAGTCGATCCTTCGGCTCCAAGACTGCTTGACCTCCGGGGCTTTGTCCGTTTTGGTCTTGGCAGCCCCGTTCGTCCGCCGGACGACGGGAACGGACCATGAAACTTCCCGAAACGCCTCTTCCTCGTTGGGAATTCGGACAGGGGATGGCGCAAAAGGCCCTGCTCCGCTTCTTCCGCATCGCGGTCGCCGCCGCCTTCAACCTGATCATCCTCCTGCTGCTCTGCGGCTTGGGGATCGAAATCGCCCGGAGCCTCTGGGAGCTCGCCCCTACCCTGGTCGGGGCGGCCCCAGGTTGGAGCTTCCGGGACCTGGTCGGACGGACGCTTTCGCTCGTCGTCCTCCTCGAGCTCCTCCGCGCCTTCGTCGAATACTTCCAGTTCGACCGGATCCGTCTCCATGTGCTCTTGGAAGCCGCGGCGGCCTTTGTCCTCCGGGAGCTCATGCTTTCGCTCTTCGACGAAAAGATCTCCGGAATCAACATTCTGATTTGGAGCCTCGCGGTCGTCGTCCTCGTCCTCGGCCGGACCATCGCCCTCTTTTCCCCGCCGCTCCCCGGAAGTGCTCCGAAGCGACTGCTCCCGGGATCGCAGCCGAGGGAGTCGGAGGGAGAGCGGGAGTCGGCTTCCTAGCAGATCCGGGGGAGCTGCTCTCCCGGGAGGAGAGGAAGCGGCCGCCTGCCGCCGATCCTGCTCCACAGAAGCGCCTTCCCCGGATGTTCCTCTCCCACCGTACCGATGACGGCGGCCTTGGGCCAGCCGCTCCGCCGGAGCTCGGCGAGGGCCTCCTCGGCGATCTCCGAGGCAACGACCGCAAGGAAGCGGCCCTCGTTTGCCACGTAGAGCGGATCGAGGCCCAGGATCTCGCAAGCCGAGCCGACCTCCTCCTCCACGGGGATCTGCGCCTCTTCGACCTCGATCCCCTTTCCCCCCTGCTGGGCGGCCTCCGCAAGCACCGTGGCCACTCCTCCCCGCGTCGCATCCCGAAGAAAGTGAACCCTGCCGCCGAACCGCTCGAGCAGGCGCAGGACCGATCGATGCAAGGGGGCGCTGTCGCTTTTGATCGCCGATTCGAAGGAAACTCCCTCCCGCACGGAGAGGATCGCAATCCCGTGGGCACCCACCGGCCCGTTGAGGAGGATCCGGTCGCCCGCTTCGATCCGCCGGGCTGAGACGGCCGCCTCCGGATGGAGCTCTCCCACCCCGGTCGAATGGAGAAAGATCCGGTCGCCCTTCCCTCGCTCGACGACCTTGGTATCGCCGGTCACGATCGCCACCGAGCATTCGTCGGCCGCCTGACGGATGGAGCAGAGCACCCTCCAGAGATCGCCGACCGGCAGTCCCTCTTCCAGGATGAGCCCGAGCGCTAGATAGCGCGGGCGGGCTCCACACATCGCCAAATCGTTTACTGTCCCATGGACCGCGAGCCTCCCGATGTCGCCGCCGGGGAAGAAGATCGGCGAGACCACGAAGCTGTCGGTCGTGATCGCGATGCGGCTCCCGACGCTCACCACCGCTCCGTCATGGCGTTCGTCGAGCACGGGATTGGAGAAGAGCCCGAAAACCGGTTCGAGAAGCCTTTGCATCAAGACGCCCCCGCTCCCGTGGCCCAACTGGATCTCGGAGAAGTCGAGCTTCGGGAGCGGACAGCCGATCGCGTCGGAGGATGGATTCATGGAGGGGAGACGGAGAGTTCGGCCCCGCCTTCACCGGAGCCGACGCCCACAAAATGAAAATAGGCGGCGCAGGCTCCCTCCGACGAAACCATGGGAGCTCCCTTGGGTGTCGTCGGGGTGCACTCCCTGCCGAAGAGCGGACACTGGGGTGGCTTGAGAACCCCCTTGAGGATCTTCCCGGCCTGGCAGCCGCTCCCTTCGAAACTCCGCTCCGAGTCGAGAGCAAACTTCCGCCGGGCGTCGAAGGCCTTCCACTCCGGACGGAGATCGAGCCCGCTGCCGGGGATCGTTCCGATCCCCCTCCACTCCCGGTCGACCTTCTCGAACATCTCGGAGAGCAACGCCCGGGCCAGCAGATTGCCTTCGCGGCCGACCACTCGTCCGTAGGCATTCTCGACGATCGCCCTTCCTTCCTCCAAGAGCGTCACCAGCTGGAGGATCCCCTGGAGGAGATCCAGAGGCTCGAAGCCCGTGACCACGATCGGGGTCCGATGGCGAGCGGCCAGCGGCTCGTACTCCTCATAGCCCATCACGGTGCAGACATGACCAGCCGCCAGGAAGCCGTCGATCCGGCAATCCGGATCGGCGAGCAGCGCCTCCATTGCGGGAGGAACGAGTACATGGGCCGAAAGGAGCGAAAAGTTCGACAATCCCGCCCGAGCGGCGTGGGCGACCGCCAAC
>NZ_CABFUZ020000110.1 GCF_902143385.2 Methylacidimicrobium cyclopophantes | reverse complement strand
GAGCCGAAGCGGGCCTCCCCGCGGCTCAGCCCGGACGGACGAAGGCTCGCTTACCTGGCTCCCCATCACGGGGTCTTGAACGTCTGGATCCGTTCGCTGGGAGCCAAGGACGATCATCCCATCACCGCCGAAAAGGGACGCGGGATCCGCTCCTTTTTCTGGTCTCCGGACAGCCGGTCGGTCTTCTATCTCCAAGATCAGGGCGGGAACGAGAACAACCACCTTTTCCGGGTCGATCTCGCCAAAGGAACGATCATCGACCTCACCGCGTTCCCGGATGTCAAGGTCCACCTTCAGGCGGACGATCCGGCCCATCCCTCCTCGCTTCTTCTCACGCTCAACCGGAGAGATCCGAAGCTCTTCGATGTCTACGATCTCGCGCTAGCCGACAACCGGCTGAGCCTTCTTGCGGAGAATCCCGGGAATGTGATCGAATGGGGAGAGGATCATCAATATGCGATTCGAGCCCGGCTCGCGATGTTGCCGGGAGCTCGGCAGGAGGTAAGCGCGCGGGCCTCGGTCGGGGATCCCTGGAAGACGCTCGCATCCTGGGGACCCGATGAATCGGGCGGCTTGGCGGGGTTTTCCCCGGATGACCGATCGGTCTGGCTCCTTTCGACCGTAGGGGCGAATGCCGAGCGGCTCGTGCAGATCGATCCCGAAAGCGGCAAGCAGACCGTCTTGGCCGAGGACCCCCACTACGACGTGGCCGCCATCCTGACCCATCCGAAAACCTATCGCCTCGAGGCTGTCGCCTTCGAGCGGGAGAAGCTCGAGTGGCGCTTCTTCGATCCGCGGATCCGAGAGGCATTCGAATACCTCCAGAGCCAACATCCTGGAGAGGTGACGATCGCGAGCCGGGATTTCGCCGACACGACCTGGGCGGTGGCCTACTCCTCCGACGTCGACCCGGCGAGCTTCTATCTCTTTCGCCCAAGGCAAAAGGAGCTGAGCTTTCTCTTCGCCTCGAGGCCCGAGCTCGCCTCCTACCGGCTCGCTCCCATGGAGCCGATCTCTTTTCCGGCGCAGGACGGCCTTCTCCTTCACGGCTATCTCACGCTCCCCCTCGGAGCCGCAGGCCGAGTGCCGTTCGTCCTCCTGGTCCACGGCGGGCCCTGGGCGCGGGATAGCTGGGGCTTCAGTCCCCTCGTCCAGCTCTTGGCCAACCGGGGTTACGGGGTGTTGCAGGTCAACTTCCGCGGCTCCACGGGCTACGGGAAGGAGTTCGTCAACGCGGGCGACCGGGAGTGGGGCGGGAAGATGCAATCGGATCTTTTGGATGCGAAGCGTTGGGCGGTCGCGCACGGGTATGCCGATCCGGAGAAATTCGCCATCATGGGCATGAGCTACGGGGGCTACGCGACGCTGGCGGCTCTGGCCTTCGCCCCGGGGGAGTTCGCTTGCGGGGTCGAGGCGATGGGGCCTTCGAATCTGCTTACCTTGAGCAGGTCGATTCCGCCCTATTGGGAGCCGATGCGGGCGCTCTTCGAAAAGCGGCTGGGAAGTCCGGAAAAGGACGAGGCGTTCCTCCGCGAGCGCTCTCCGCTCTTCGCCGCGGAAAAGATTCGCGCCCCTCTGCTCATTGCCCAGGGGAGCAACGATGTCCGGGTCAAGCGGGCGGAGAGCGATCAGATCGTCGAGGCGATGCGGAAGCATGGGCTGCCGGTGGAATACATCCTCTTTCCGGACGAAGGGCATGGGTTGGTTCGTCCGGAGGATCGCCTCCGCTTTTTCCGTTCCGCGGAGATCTTCCTGGCAAAGCATCTCGGCGGGCGAAGCGAACCGGAAGCCGGAACGAAAGAAGCGTCCCGGTAGGAACGCCGGCTCAATACCACCACTGCCAGGAGACGGTAGCCATCCAGCCCATTCCGTATTGGACGCCGTTCCAGGATTGGTAGCAGGGGACGACGATTTGCGCCGTGAGAAAATTCCCTTGGAGGGCGCTTTCTGGCGATGTCGCGATCTTTTGGAAGCCGTCACTGGCGAATCCCGGCATCCGCAGGTTGACCCCCAATCCGACCCCGGCCCACTCTCCTCCAGTCCAGGCGGCCACGATGTCGGGCATGGCGATGAAGGGGGCGGTTCGGAGGGAGAGCTGGTCGACCGGGTTCGAACCGTGAATCCCCCCTTGGTAGTTGCCCAGACCGCTGAAGTTGAGGGAGATCGCCTCGGTGAAGTTGTAAGAGATCCAACCGTTGCCCAGGAATGAGTTCCCCCAGGCGTAGCCTTGGGAGTTGCGCCCGACGGGGACGGTGGCATAGCCTTGGACCCCCCAGCCCCAGTGGCGATCCTCACTTTGGCCCAGGTAGGTAGCCGCCGTTAGGAAGGCGGGGACGCCCAGGCCGAGCTGCATGTCGTAGGGATAGACATGATGTCCGGCCATATCGGGCATCGTCTCATCGATCGAGCCCGTCGGGACGGAGAAGCCGTAGTTGAGCTGGAGCCGGTTCCGGTGAAAATCCATGACCTTCCAAATCGCCTGGAAGTTGATGTCTCCGAGGCCGATCGCCTGCATCGACATCTCCGATCCCGGAGCCATCGGTTGGAGGGGAAGCCCATTCTTTCCCATCGCATGGCCCATGCCCATTCCGTGGTCGATCCTGCCGGGGGACATGTATCCCCCCATGGGCAGCCCGACCATGGTCATCTGTTTGTCCCAGATCGGGAACATCGCCATGAAGGTTCGGTGATCCCCATCATGAGCATCGGCATGTACTGCGCCACGAACATCGCGGTATCGCCCATCGCTACCGGCTTGCCCGCGTAGCGGACTGCGCCCAGGCCGTTGAGGTCCATGGCGTTGGCTCCCTCGTAGTAGTTGGGGCCCATGTTCATGTACATCCACCAGAAGCCGATCATCGGCTGGTACCTCCGGTGCATATGCCCGGTTCCCATGAGCGTGGCGGGTGTGTCGCTCGAAGCGATCCGGTCGCTCCAAATTTCGGGAGAGTCGAGGCTCCATTTCGAGTTTTCCCAAGGAGCGAGGACGGTGGGGGCTCTGCCGATGACAACGGTCTCCTCGGCCCGCGAGGTGGGGAGTCCTTGGGAGTCGGCCCCTGCGACGTCGGCGAAGAGCAGCGAGTTCCGGAGGGAAGACGCCGTGCCCCCCTGCGGCCAATCCGGGCTCGGGGAGGCGATTTCCGCAAGATCCCCCGCATGGCTCTTCCCGAGCGATGCGAGGAGACAGAAGAGGAGGATCCAAGGGAGCCTGGGAGCGGGAGGAGCGGACGCGAAGCCGCGAAAGCGATCGCCGCATTCCGACTGGGAGATTTTTCTCATGCGCTCCGCTATAGCGCGGAGGGGGAAGGGAGGGCCAACAACGGCGCACCCGTTGCTCGACGGTGTGGCGGAATATCTTTCGGGGACTCATTCGGCGGGGAGGAAGATGCTCTCTAGAACTTATAGGCGATCGTTCCCTGGACCCAGAAGGGCATCCCGGGCACGATGTCTTCGTAATTGAAGGTGCGGGTCCCGTTGGCCCCCATCCCGAAGGCGAGCCAGTAGGGCTCGTTGGTGAAGTTGTAGAAGTAGAGGCGGGCTTCCCAACGAGGGGTGGCGTAGAAGAGGGTCGCGTTGAGCACGAATTGGGTGGGTATCGTCGTGGTGTAGTTATAGCCCAGCGATTGCTCGCTCATGACGAGTCCGCCCAGGGTGACGCCCAAGCCGGCGTCGGTCCGGTAGGTGACCATCCCGCTGAAGACCTGATCGGGAAAGCCCAGGAAGTTGTAGATGCCCGCAGGGAAAAAGGCATTGTTGTTCAAAGGGAGATTTTGCTGCAGGGCGAGGGCGGTCGAGTAGGTCTGGTACATGGGAGGTCCGTGACCCACCGAGGTCCAGTCTTCCGTTCCATGCATGTAGGCATAGCCGAGCTTCGCCCAGAAATGGCGATCGGGCTGGTAGCTCACGCTCGCTTCGAAACCGGTGACGGTGGAGGGAGTGGCGGGACCCGCGCGGTTGTTCAGGTAGGTGTACTGGGAGAAGCCGTCGACCGAGGCGAAGAGGGTGTCCTTCAAGAGGTTGAACTTGAACCCGCCTTCGTAAAGCTCGTTGAGGAGCCGGAATTGATTGGAGGTGAAGTAGGGGGAAAATCCCCCCATATCGGCGGCGTTGACGACGTAGCCCCAGTTGTAGTCGAAGTAGGCGCTCATCCAGGGGAAGATCCGGTAGACCGGGCCGACCGTGATCAAGGGGGCGAGCTGGGTCGTGTTGAGTTGGGTGAAGAGGACGGGCGGGGTGCCCGGAGGGGTCTGGGCCGAGACGAAGTAGCCCGTGGCCCGGGCACCGATCTGGAGGGAGAGTTTTTCGGAGATCTCGACGTTGTGCTGGTAGAAGGGGGAAATCGCTCCGTAATGGCAATCGGTGCTCCCGGCCGCCAAATTCGCCGGCTCGAAGTAGTAGCCGGGAGGAGCTCCCGGAATCGGCCACTCTCCTCCGAAGGGAGCCTTCGGGTTCCCGATGCGGGCTTGGAATGCCTTGGAAAGGGTAGCGTTCCAGAGAAGCGGGTTCTGGTGGATCAAGCTGTAGCTGTTGAGGACGATGAAGGAGTCAGAGTTGTAGTCGAGGTTCTTCTGGTAGTGGAGCTCGACACCCGTATCGACGACATTGTGGAGGCGGAGTTCGCCCAGAAGCAGCTTCGCCTCGTTCGACTCGTTTTGCGAATCGGCGGGAGGAATGTCGAAGGAGAGCCGGCATTCGGTCCGGTTATCGATCTCGTAATCCCCGCGGCAGGATTCGCTGTAGAAGATCGGGTGCAGGATCCATTGATCGTCGTGATACCAGAAAAAGGTGTTGTTCACGACCTGAAGGTCTTCGTTCACCTGGACCTTCTGAACGATCTGGGCAAGGCCGGTGGTGCCGTAGCCGCCGTCGGTCGGGTTGAAGAGGACGTCGCGGCGGCTGATGCCGACCGGGGATCCGAGGTAGGTGGCGGCTCCCGGGTTGTGGAGCAGTCCGGTGGTCGCTTCCGAGGGGGGAAGGGCGCCGGGGAGATAGAGCCCGTTATCGATCAAGGACTGGGTGGGCCGATTGATCATGCCCCACATGGGCGTGTAGTCGTAGGTTCCCAGGTCCCCGTAGAAGTCGACCGTGTAGGTATCGGAGGGGTGGTAGCCCAATGCGAGATAGAAGTTCTGCTGGTCGTTGCGCTGGTACTGGTAGTAGCTGCCGTTTTCCTGTCCCATGTAGCTGAAGCGGTAGCCGAGCTTCTTTTCCTTGTCGATGGGGCCGCCGATGTCCGCACCCCACATATACTCCTGATACATCCCCGTGGTGTCCCAGACATAGCCGCGGAATTGGTCGAAATAGGGCTGCTTGGTGGTGTAGTTGACATATCCGCCGGAGACCTGGGTCGCACCATAGACCGCGTTCGAAGGGCCCTCGACCAGATCCATCGACTCCACCATGTTGTAGTTCCACGGGATGTTCTGCTCGCTGTTGTTGTTGAGCGTCTCCTCGATCCCGTTGATCAGGGTCAGGCCGTTGCGGCCGCGGATGGTGGGCGCGCTGGCGATCCCATAGTTGATCTGGGTGAGGGCCGCCGGCGCGAGCATGGCCGTGGAAAGGGGGTCCAAAAAGCCGAACTGGCCGATTCCCGCGGATTGGGCGAGCCCCCGGGAGATCGGCACGACGTTGCGGGGCGTGTCCATCACGTCCATCGGAATGCCGTAGACCGAGGAGTTGGGCTGGGCGGTCGGGAGGATGCTCTCCTCCGCTCCGACGCCCGTCACGGTAACGGAAGGGAGCCTGTAAGGTTGGTCGGCGGATCCCGCCGAGAGCGCCGGCTGCGCGGTCTTGCGGGAAGCGGGAGGAGGCGGATCGTCCCTCTCCGAGGCGGACGGACCCCCGTCGGAGGAAGGGAACGCGGCTGGCAAGGAGCAGAAGAGCCAAGAAAGAAGACCGAGCCAGGAAAGAACGGAGCGCAAAGCTCGAGGTATGTCGTTCATAAGAGTGCTCTGTAATGTTTACATTACGTATGGAAGCAGAAAGCATTCCATCCATATCGAAAAGTCAAGAATCTTAGGTGCGAGTCTGTCCGCGCTCCCGGAGCGCCTCATCCAGAGCATGCCAAGCGAGCAGGGCGCAGCCGACCCGTTGCGGGAAGCGCCGGACGCCCGCGAGGGCGGCGAGCTCTCCCGGCAGATCGTCTTCGGGCGCAGCGCCACCCGTGAGGAGGCGCTGGATCTTCGCACAGAGGGCTTGGGCTTCCTCGGCGCTCTTTCCCCGGACGGCGAGGGTAAGGAGGGAGGCGGAAGCGGTCGAGATGGCGCAGCCCGATCCGCGGAAGCGGATCGCTTCGATGCTCCCCTCGGGCGAAAGACGGAGGGTGAGCCGGATCGCGTCCCCGCAGCCGACGTTCGTCGCCGAAGCCGATCGGTCGCTCCCTGGGAGATCGCCGAAGTTCCGGGGATGGCGGGCGTGGTCGAGGATCGCCTCGCGATAGAGTTCGTCGAGTTCCATCCGGAGCGATGCCTTTCGGCTATCCGGCGAAATAGCGCCGGGCCTTTTCTACGCCTTCGACTAGCCGGTCGACCTCCTCCCGCACATTATAGAAGTAGAAGCTCGCCCGGGCGGTGGCCGCGAGCCCGAGTTTCCGGAGCAGAGGCTGGTTGCAATGGTCCCCGGCTCGCAGGGCGAGCCC
>NZ_CABFUZ020000109.1 GCF_902143385.2 Methylacidimicrobium cyclopophantes | reverse complement strand
GCCGCCGAGGCGGGCCTCGGCAAAATTATCGGCATGAGCCGATAAGAACTTTATTGGGGTAAGGTGAGCTGGATCACGTCTTTGCCCTCGGGAGCGAGCCGACGAATTGTGTGGCCGCGATAGACCGCTTTGACGGCTCGATTCGGAAGGAACTCCAGGACGACATAATCGCCTTGAGGCGCTTTCACCGCCATTGCTTGGCCCGCTTTCCCCATGGGGATCTCAAGAACCGTGCCGGAGTGTCTCCCTTGGCCTTCTGGCAAAGCGGCTGATTTTATTGGCTCGCCCTCTCCCACCAGGATTGTCGATCGCTTTTCCCTCATCGGCCCGGCGGTCGGCGGGCGTGCCGCGTCCGTCTCCGGCTCCCCTACCCGAATCGAAGGGAAGCTTTTCGTCGGAATATCTTCCTTTTTTCTTTGTAACATGTTCGTGGCAATAGCCTCTCGCGAAGGAGAGCTTGGGAGGGCGTCCGCCATGGCCGTTTCCAGCTTCTCGAGCCGACTGCGCATGCCGACTAGGTCGATCTCCATTCCGTTGTCCCCCGTGCCCGGATTGGCGTCTTCCGGGTTCGGAACGATCATCTGCCCGTTGTCTGCCCGCATGAAGGGCCTTCCGGAGAGTTCCGCCTCTTCGAGAGTAGCCCAATGACCTTGGTCGACTACCGTTCCAACGTAGTGGCCTCCGACCCATTGGCCGGTTTTGGGATCCACCTCGGCTTTCGCCCAGCCCGTATTAATGACTGGGAGCATGTAGACCGGCTTGCTCTTGTCATGCACATCCCGCGGTTTTGTATAGTCGTAGCTGTTTTGAATGAGGGCGGGATCCACGGGAACGGCGGCCGTCCGGTCGTGAGAAGAGCAGCCCACGAATGCGGAGGTGATCGAAATCGCGCCGGCCGCGAATCGCAATCGTTTTAGGAACATAGGCCTCCTTGCAGTATGCCGAAACGCTCATTTCCCATAGTCTGCCTGGGACACGTCGACGTAGTTTTTGAGATAGACCCGGAAGCGCGTTCCAGCCGGGACGAAGGTATACGGCTTATATTGCCCAACATCTTGGTTCACGATCTGCATAAGCTGATTGACCGCTTGGGATCCCCCCATCATTCCTCCCATCACCAACCCTTGCTGCATCATCTGATTGCCGTTGACGCTGCCGCTGGGCATCATGCCGCTGTAGGGGAAGCCGCCGTAGGGCCCATAAGGGGAATAGCTGCTCCCGAGGTAGGGATTCATCGAGAAGAGCGAGGCTTGCATCATCAGGGAGTAGAGCACTCCTTGGGTCAAAGCTCCCAAGAGGGGACCGACCATCTGCTTCCCGAGCTCGCTGATCCGATAGCCTTTAATGCCCTCGGTCCCATCGGTGTGGAGGGCAACGCCGTCCAAAGGGAGGGTCCGTCCATCCTTAAGGACGACGCGATCGAACTTGACCGGCATCCTGTCGCGGAAGGCCGAGTTCCCCTTGGAGGTGCCCAAAAGTCGATCGCCCGGCTCCAGGAGCAAGTTCCCTTGGAAATAGAAAGGAAGCCAGACCGCGGCTACTACGTCGATGTCGGTGTTGGAGCTGAAGGCGGACATGGTTGCCGCCGCTTCGATGATTTCGCCGCGAGGGGCGAAGGTATCAAGATTGATTTTGGACCGCTCGCTTTCCTCTCCCTTGCCCCCGGCGCTCGTCTCCATTGCGGAGTCCGCCAAATTACGGAAAAGGTAACGCTTCTTGGCGACCCGGGTGACGACGGGGGTGCTTTCTGGGGATCCTTCGACGAGTGCATGCTGATTGACTAAGCCTGTTGGAACCGGTGCTTGGCGATTGGGAGGGGGCGACTCGAGCGGTCCCAGAGTGGCCTTCGCTTTTTCCGTTGGCGGCGGATTGAGTTGAATCGGCGGGGGGGAACTCTCTGGTGGCTTTTCATGTGCCTTGGCTATGTCCAGGGGCACGACCGATGGAGCGGCACCAGTCGATCTTTTCTGGACTACGAGCGCCTGCTCCCTGGGCGGAAGGGAGCGTTTCGGAGGAATCGCGCTCAGATGTGCGGGAGCCTGACGCTCCCGGTAGAGCTTGCGCGCATCTGCCACAACCTTTTGGACAAGAGCGTTTACACCGTAATCCGCACCGATCAAAAGGAGGAGAAGCAAAAGGCCGATTCCTCCGAACAGAGCCAACTCCCGATGTTGCGAAAGCCATGCTCGGATTTTCAGGAGATATTGTTGGATTCGAGGCATGAAGTACTACCCGTTTCTATCCACCGGATTTCCGGTTCATCTGGGTTTCCAAACCAACGCAAACGGCTGCTCGGGGGCGAATGGCGGATCAAAGAGGATAAGAAAGCCCGACGTGGCCGCTTTCGGCGGCAGAAGCTCCTTGTTTACGGAGACGAAGTCGGGAATGAAGCGGCTCCCGCCGATCGCAACCCGAAGCGTCGACTCGTCGAGGCGCACGGGATAGGGAAAGGGATTGCGCCAGGCAAAGGTGATGGCCAACGGTCCCGATGCGAATCGATAGAGATAATAATAGTCGAATCCCGTCATCTGGGAGCGCCGGAAGAGGGCCAGCCGTTGGATGTCCCGGGGAGTGATCGAGCCCTCGCGTACCAGCAGGTCGTAGTTTTCGACGACATGCGCGACCTCGGCGACGTCCGCATATTGGCCGGGCTGCTCTCCCCCGCTCCAGGAGGCTTTTTGCACCATCCCGTTTCGCTTTGCGAAAGGCGCGACTCGAATCAATGTTTGGGCCTTTGCGAAGGATTCCTCGACAAAAAGATGGTAGGGCCGCGTCTTCCCGCCTCCAAAGAAGACGATGAGCGAGGTATCTCCTTTGTCCTCGGTCGCTCGAAGGATCAGCGACTGCAACGAGCGTTTGACCGAGATGAGTTTCCCATCGCCGAGCTCCCAGCCGGAAATCGGCTCGGCAAACTCCAAGACAAGAGGATATCCTGGAGCGATCCGCAACATCTCGACCTGCCCGTCTCCTTGATGGATCGTCCGGACCTTGTCTTGAAGAAAGTTTCGCAGTTCGTCCTCGTTGAGCTCATCCGCCCGTCTCCCATTGACGAGGACCGGAGGGGCGTCTTCTTCCACCACTTGCTTGCTTGAACCATTCGGGTTGGAGAGCGCTTCGTTCACCCCGGGAGGCAGGTTCGGTTGGGGGATCGCATCCGACGGGAGAGAGCCGGGAAGCGGCTCCCCGGAGAGTGCATTCCCGAAGACCAAGGGGAGTAAGAGCAGGCCGAGCACAATCCGACTGGTTTGCAGTGCCTTCATGGATGTTTTTCCATCGCGCCGAGAGGGGATTCTTTTTTCAGGAGATCTGGGCTCACGATGGGAGAGGTCAGAGCCCAGGCTTTATCGGCTTCCGCGCCCTTGAACTCTTCCACTCCTTCCAGTCGTAGCCCGAGAGGATTCGTTGGAGTGTTCGGTACTTGGACGAGATAGAAAACGATCACGATCTGCTCGCTGACGATCTCCTGCGCGCCGTTCTCGATCCGATAGCGGGCGCGATCGCATTTGCCGGCGATCGTCAAGTAGCCGGGGTGCTTCGAATCTTCGTAGCGACGGATTTCTCGGAGGGTCCAGACGATCCGTTCCGCGTTCCTGCCGGTGGCGATCGGGCCGTAGTAGTCTCGAAAGACCTTGGCGATGCCGGGTGAGATCTTATCGACGACCTGTTGAATCTCGTAGGAGCCGGGACTCACTTCATAGATCACCTTGCCGATTTGATTTAAGAAGGTGCGGAGCAGCTCTTCGCGGAGCTGGAGCAGCTCGGTCTTGGGCCAGACCACGTAGCCGGGCAGATCGACGATGACCCGCGTGGGCTCGTGGACCTTGAACCAGAGGGCAATCCCGAGCAGGATCAGAGCGACTCCCTCCAAGCTGCCGATGATCAGAAGCCAGGTGTTGACGATGGCGAGATCTTCTTTCCATTCCCAGATCGGTCGGAGGAATGCGGGCAGCCGCAGCTTTCTTCCTGGATAATGGACGTCGTGCTCGTGCTCGGGCGGGCGGACTTCGTGGCCCGTCGTGCTTTGCAATTTCATGAGCCGTTTCCTGCCTAATAGGACGGTCGCTCTCGCCGTCTTTCCAAGCGCGCCGACGGAGAGATCCGTTCCTCCCCGTCGGGCGAATTCCCGAAGGCCGCTTCCCGGCCCGCTGCCTCTCGCCGCGACTTGGAGACCATGCCCTATAGCCGGAATGGGGGAAAATGTCCTCGCACACCGCCGCGTCAGCCAGGCCCTTCCCAGCTTCCTCCGGGACTTCCCGCCCAGTGATGGCCCGCCTGGAAGCCTTTCTTATTCGGAGTCGCCTCGTCTTAGTGGATGCTCTCAAGGCGTGGCAGGCGGAGGAAGCCGCGTTCGATTTAGAGGAGGCTCTGGTGCGCCACAGCCGCACCTTGCCTTGGGAGCGGTGGGCGGAGGCCTGCGCCGGCCAGCCGGAATGGCCCGCTCTCTATCCAGCCGACCCGGACCACCCCCTTCCCCCGGCCGCCTTTTCCCCAATCGGCAGAAGGCTGCAGCGCGAGCTGCATGCGATCCTCCTCTGCGAAGAGCCTGTTTGGTGTGTAGGCTTCCTCAATCCATATAGGTTCGAGGAAGTAGAATCTTTTGCGGCGAGTTGGCTTTCCGACAAGCGGCGAGCCTTCTTTCTGCTCTCCCCCGTCGATTATGGCGCATTGGCGCTTCGGATCGAGCAGGAGGCGGCGAGCTTCCCAGATTGGAACGCAGAACCGCATGGGGAGTGGGCCGAACGGCTTCGACTCGATCCCGCCCTTTATCCGTCCGTCGCGGATCTCTTGGAAGAGCTGCTCTTCGGCCGGGAGCCGCATCCGGTCGTCCCCTTCGGCAGCGTCTCGCACGCAAGTCCGATCCAGGGGCGCGAAGATGCGCTCCTTTGGCGCCGTTCCCAAACCCATGCTTGGGTGCTGACTCCCGAAGTCTTTTCCTCTTCCCTGGTGGATTCGTTGATCGAGACCCTGCGCGCCAAGATCCATCTCGTTGCTTGCGGACCCAACCACTTTGCGCACCTTCAGGCCAAGTTTGAAAAGCCGAGGGAAACCTCCGGCATCGTTTCCGGCGATCCTCTCCATGTTCGGGGTTGGCCTGCAACGGAGCTTCTCACCCTCAATCGGTCGGGCATCGTCCTCTTCAACGCGATCGTGAGTTCCGCTCTCGACATGGGAGCGAGCGACATCTCATTGGAACCAAAAGAAAATCACGTGAGGGTTCGCTTTAGGATCGATGGCGACTATTACGAGCAGGCGCCGCTGACGCGCCCTCAATATGCCGCGTTGCTCGACCGGATGAAGCTTTACGGCAATATGGCCGCCGATGCCAAAGGAATCTTCCAAGACGGCAGTGGAACCCATCTCCATCACGGGATCCGTTACGACCAGCGGTACAGCATCGTGATCGCCAAGGGGATGGAGGAGGTCGCGGCCATTCGCCTTCTCTCTTCCCGGATCCCGAGCTTATCCGATCTCCGCCTTTCTCCCCTCGAGCTCCAAACGCTACTCTGGTTTCTCAAGCAGGGGGAAGGAATGTTCGTTTCCACCGGTCCGACCGGCAGCGGAAAGACGACGACCCTCTATGCGATGCTCCGGGCCGTGAGCTCGGCTCGGCGTAAGGTGATGAGCGTCGAAGATCCGGTGGAAAAGCATTTTCCGGAGGCGGTGCAAATCGAAGTGAGGGAGAAGGCGGGGATAACCTTCGCATCCGCTCTCCGGGGAATCGTCCGTCAGGATCCCGATGTACTTATGGTGGGGGAGATCCGGGATCGAGAGAGCGCGCAGATCGCCATCGACGCCGCCCTCACCGGCCACCAAGTGTTTACCTCGACTCATGCGAACGATGCGGTCGGCGTCGTGGAACGAATTGTCCAGAGCTTCGGCATCGATCGACTAGTGATCGGCTATGCGCTTCGGCTTTCGGTTGCCCAGCGCCTTGTCGGCAAGCTCTGTCCTTTCTGCAAAACGACACGTCCTGCAGAACCGGAAGAGATTGCTCCCTTCCCTCCTGTCCCGATCGCGGAGCCCGTGGTTGCCGAATCTCCGGGTTGCCAGGTTTGCCGAGGCACGGGAATCGCGGGGAGAATGCCCGTCATGGAGCTTCTTCCGGTCGACGGGGAGACGTTGTCCTTGTTCGAAGCGGGCGCGACTCCGAACGAAATTCGTCGCCACAATGAGGGGCGCGGCTTTAAGCCGCTCTCCGTTCAGGCTGCAGAGCTCTTCATGACCGGAACGATCTCCAAGGAGGAGGCCGTTCTCCTTCTCTCCTCCCGCTCGTTCTCCGGCGCGCGCCGGTGATCGCGACGCCCGGAGCGCCCTTTCGTCCAGGGGATGCGCGCACGGTCCCGATCGACTAACAACAAAAAGGAAGATCGCCTTTATGAAGCCCGTCCAAGTCGACTTGGGAAACAGCGCATCCACCCAGGGGCATGTTCCGGATCTGGAACCGCTGGTCCAGCCCATGGGGAAGGAAGCCGTCGACCTGGCAAGCGAGAGCCGTCTTTCAATTGGCGATATCGGACTCGCCGCAAGCAACGTCTGGGGTACGCTTCAAAAATCCATTCCCTGGCTGGTAGGAGCGTTCGGCGTCTACCAGCTTTGGCGGTCGTTGGAAAGCCCGGGGTTGTCGAAGAGCGCCCGGGAGGCGGCCACGGAGCTCGCCTCCCGGCGAGCGTCGTCGCGGGAGACCTTCCCTCGCTCCGAAACTTCCCCCGGTCCGATCGCCGGGTTGCGCAGAGCAGCGCTCGGGGTCGTAGCTGCGGCCGCCTCCTCGATGCAAGATCCCGAAAAGCGGAAGCCATCGGACCCCTTCGCCCTACGGCTCCTAAGAACCGCCACACGGTTCGCCGGGCCCGATGCGGGGATTGCTCTCGCCTTGGAGGAAGCGGGACCCGACGTGATCCGGGGAAGCCAGCTCCTCGCCCGAGGAGACATTGTTCATGGTGGCGGAGCGTTTGCGCGTGCCTTCATCAAAACGTCCCTGACCATGGCCCTGGCCCGTGCGGGAGAAACCGCAGGCGAATGGGCGCTCGGCTCGCTTCCCGCGGGAAAGCCGATCGGTCGCTGGTTGGGATGGATCTTAGGATCGGCGCTGGGCGAGCGGCTCGGCACTGGCGCCTTAGCCGCTATGGAAAGAATCGCTGCTTCCCTCGAGGCGGTGGGAACCTCCGCCGAGAGTCGATCGAAAACTGTCGGTGCGGAGATGTCGATGTCTACCAGAACTTCCTCAACGGCCCCTCCGGAGATTCGAATTGGAGGAGGTACCAGCACCGGCCGAGGCGTCGGTGCGGCTTTTGATCCACGTTCCAGGGAGCGCGGGCTGGGCCGTTGAGGAGGCTCCTCGAGCCCTGCGCACATGCGGAAAGGAGAAAATATGGGAGAGTATGCTCGTCCGATTGAAGTTCGCGGAGGAAAAGGAGGAGGGGAGCTTCGGGCTCCTCAGATGGGGCCTCTCTCCAGCACATCCACTGGCCCCGATTATGCCGGAGCATCGTTAGGCAGCGCACTGGGACAGTTGGCGAGCGGGCAGCAATCTCCCGATGAAGGGGCAAAATTGGGTCCTATCGGACAGGTGCGCCAGGCAGCCCAAGCGGTCACGGCCAAGGCGGTGGAGGGCCTGCGCTCGGTAGGAGAGGAGGCGAGAAAGATGGAGAGAAATCTGCAACAGGCGGTGGGCGAGGGCCTTGCCGAACTGAGGCAGCGGGCTCTCGAAATCTTTACGACCCGTTATCGGCCGAGCGGCTTCGAAGTTGAACGGCAACAACGGGATTTCGAGCGGAGCAAGCTTTCTTTCCATCAGATGCTAGAGACGGGGCGCTTGGCCAAACGCCAAACCGAGCACGCGCTTCCACCTTTGGAAACCGAGGGACTTCCCCGCCAGCCTCACCCTGCGCGCCTTCCGGAGCAGCAACAAGAGCAGAAGCGGCAGATCGTGCGAGAAGGCCGAAATCTGGGGGATAGGTAGAACGGCGGCTGGTGGGAAGCAACCCTCAGGGCTTCGTTCCCGTCGAAGGAGCCATTTGCTTCGACCCCTTTGGATGGATGATCTCATCCAATTCCTCGTTTGCCTTTTCCACAGCCATTTTATCCCCTAGGGCATTGGCGCGAACCAGCTCCGAGAGCTTTTTCGTGATGGCCTGGTTTTGCTCTTTGGTAAACTGGCTCTTGGGCTTCTCCTGGACCAGCATCATCCGTAAATAGTGCTGCCGTAGTGGAAAAAGGGGCGGCGGAACAAAATCCTTAGGCAATAGGCCAAGTTCCTTTTGTGCTTCGAGCATTTCGGGGTAGTAAAAATCAATGGGTATCGATTGGGGTTTGGCCACTCTGTAAGTAGAGAGAGAATCCTTTCGCGCCAATTCGAAGTTAGAGAGCTGGATGAACTTTTTATAGACCTGCTTGTGCATCTCCACCGCTTCACGGAACGTCAGTCCCAGACGAACCCAAGGCGGAGGATCGTTGCCGAACCACTGGAAGCGCCAGGGAACGCGAACATCTCCGTTTGCCGCCAAAACGTACGTAGGAGCCCCCCCAATTCCTCGGCTCACGGGATCTGAATCCCAATTCCGAAACTCGTAAGAGGTGACGCCGTTGGCGGCTTTGAGTTGGGCAACGATCACCTGCGGGACGCCCTGAAAGATCTTTTCCTAGTTCTCGGGTGAAATGTCCGGGGGCCGAGGAGCGGGGGAAAGCGATGGTTCGGCCGCGCGGCTCGGTGACGGCGGAAAGCCAAGTACCAGGGCCAAAGCCCCTATGGCGCAGAAGAACGATCGATGGTGGGGGGAGGAGTTCATAATCTTCTTATGGTTTTGATCGAACGGGTCCGTTCCAGTGAAAGAAGCGGAGGGGGAGATGAGCCACGAGCTCCATTTGTTCGAGCGGCATCACATTCCAACGCAGGTCGTGGCCTACATTGGTGGAAACAGCCTGCCACTGGCCGAACTGACCTGGGAGCGGATTGTAGGCATGGGGTTCGTATTTCACGACGCCGATATGCCCTGGAACATAACGTTTCTGCCGATTCCACGGGTCTTTTGGATCCAATTCGGAATGGCCCGGAATAATGAACGTATCGCCCGACTAGATCTGATTTTCCGGGACCTCGACCCAATTGGGATCCAGCTTCGTGAGGTCTCCTTCCCTTATCGCCTGTTGGAGCGGAGTGAGGCTAGGGGCAAGTTGCAGGCCGTTGGCAAGGCCGCTGTTTGCCATGTAGATCCGGGGGCCTAAGTTCATTCCGGAACCTTGGTGTAAATTGAACCAATCCTTGAAGCAGAGGCCATCGGTGACCGGATCCAATCCGTTCGCGTCGTTGAAATCTTGAAGAGCGAGGGGCTTCTCCTGGCCCAGGATCCTCTGCAACTAACGGCCCTGACTCGAGGAGAGAGGATGCGAGAATTCGGTGGCCGCACGGCGGCGAGAAGACAGAGCGCCGTCGAGGCGGCGCTCAACCATAAAGACCACCGGGCTTTCGCAACCGCAAAAGGCTGCTTAGCTCTTCTCCCAAAGCACATCGCCGGTACCGGCCCGCAGTACAGCGTCCCTATGGCTCTTGCGCCGGAGCGGGCGGATGCTGCAGCCATTTCTGCTCTTCTGCGGCCTTTTCATGAGCCATCCTCAACGCTGCTCTCTCTTCTCAGGTGAACTGGGTGTCTCGGAAGCCCGAGGCACGAAGTTCCGGGGAATGAGCCCAAGCTCTTTCGCGGCTTCGATCCGTTCGGGATACAGCAAGTAATAGTTTACATCGAGACCGATTCCTCGATCCAGATCCCGGTAGCATTCTTGGAGAACTTTTTTATAGTCCTGAGAGCCTTCTATCTGGATCACCTTCTCCATCTTTCGCTTCTCCATCTCGGTCGCCTCTTGCAGGCTCAATCCCAGCGAAGTCCAGGAGGGGACTCGCTTGCCGGAATGTTCGTCCTGGGGAAAGGAGCGATACCAAGGCATGTCGGCCCTCCCGTTTTCTACTCGGACGTAGAAGACATTCGGGCCGTGGATAGTGAATGGGGGGCTCGTACTCCACTCTTTGATATTGTACCAGCTTACTCCCTTGCTGGTCACGATGTGGGCGAGGATGAACACGGGTTTTCCGCCGAAGAGCTTCTGCCAATCGGCTTCGCTGATCTCCTCCGGTCGCGGAGAGGGCTGAGTCTGCCGTCGCTCCTCTGCCAAGGCCTTCTCCTTAGCCTCCAACTCTGCCCGATGTTGGGCAAGAGCCTTCCGGTACGCTTCTCTCTCTTCCTGGGTGAACTGGGGTTTCTCGGAAACCCGAGGCACGAAGTTCCGGGGAACGAGCCCAAGCTCTTTCGCGGCTTCGATAGTCTCGGGATAGAGCAGATAATAGTATACATCGAGACCGATTCCTCGAGCCAAATCCTCGTAGGCATTTTGGATTCCTTCTTTATACTCCTGAAAGCCTTCTATCTGGATCAACTTCTCCATAATTCGCTTCTCCATCTCGGTCGCTTCTTGCAGGCTCAATCCCACCGAAGTCCAGGGGGGGACTTGCTTACCGGAATATTCGTCCTCGGGAAAGCGGCGATACCAAGGCATGTCGGCCCTCCCGTTTTCTACTCGGACGTAGAAGATATCTCTGCCGCCGATGGCACCGCCTTCGACATTCTCATCCCAGTTGTGGATCTCATACCAGCTTACTCCCTTGCTGGTCACGATGTGGGCGAGGATGAACACGGGTCGTCCGAAGAAGAGCTTCTGCCATTCGGCTTCGCTGATGTCTTCCGGTCGCGGAGACGGGCGGAAGTCGTCGGCAGCAAGAATCGGCCGCACGACGGCGAGAAGACAGAGCGCCGTCGAGGCGGCGCTCAACCAACGGATTGGCCCTCTTCTCGCCGGCCGATCCGTCGACTTGCTTTTCTGTTTCATAATCTTTGGGTTGCTTCCATGGAAGATCATCGTCGGGGCAGAGGATCCGGGCCGATCCAATGATAGAACTCCGGCAATTGGTTGCTACGACAGAAATATCGAAAGGAAAAATCCTCCAGCGGTTCCACCTGCCAACCCGGAATGACTTTTCCGTTCTTCTCGTTGTGGGTCGAGACGACCTCCCACTGGTTCTTCTTGGGATTGAAAAGGAGGATCCCCACATGACCAGCAAAGTCCACTGGCTGCGGTGGTTGGTGTTTTTTCTTTATGAGTAGAGTATATCCAGGAAAATGAACAATGTCGCCGCTCTGTAGTCTCTCTACAAGGAGTCGAAGAAAATTGTCGTCACCGGCGAAAAGACCATATCGCAGTTTCTTGTCAAACAGGTCCTTCTCCCCGTCCGTCAACTCGTCCTTGAGCGGCCTTGGGCTCATATGGGGATTCCGATTCTTGAGCTCTTTGATCTTCTCATTATAAAGATCAATTTTCGTGTTCAGAGCTTGGACCCGAAACTTGGGTGTTGCGCCTGCCCACTGATACAAGCGCAAGACGCTATCGAAACAAAGCTCCTTGCTTTGGCATCCGGTTCGCATCTCCTTCTCCAATTCTGCCACCACAGCTTGATTCACCGGATCGAGTTGCTCCGGGAGCGTTGCCGGGAGAGAGTAGGCTTGGTTTTGCACCCCGGAGTTGGGAGCGGTTGCCAGCTGCCCCATGGCGGCCGTGGCGCCGGTATCGCCCATGGCATAGGCCCAGGCGGGCCGGTCGGAGAAGTCGTTCCCAAAATTCCGGGAGGCCATTGGTGCGGCCTGGTAACGTTCGATCTCCGTCCTGGTGGATATCCGGGCTTTTTTCAGCGTAGGCGGATCAGTGTTGCTCTGGGCGCTTGCGTCGGAGGAATCCAGGTTGTTGTCGGCATTGTCAGCGCCCGAAGGCTGGGAGCTCGGGTTTGGTCCGCTCGAACCTTGCTGCGAGTCGGGCTGCTGCGATGCGCCTCCTTCGCAGCAGCCGGTGGCCGGCGCCGAGGCCGGGCTTGGTGGATCGCTTGGGAGGATTTCCGCCATCTGAGCGGCTGCGGAAGCTGGGAGGGAGAGGAAAAGGAATGGGATGAGCGAAGCCGCGGGGATAAGCGGAAGCCGGGATGGTCGAGCGACTTTTGCCCGAATAGGACAATCCTTGACGGGGATGGACCCGAGCGGCCCCTCTTGCCGCGCTCAGCTTCACGGAATCTCCGAAATGCGCAGGAGGACGTCTTTGCGTTTCGCAGCTGCTTTCAACCTTTGGAAAGCGGAGGAAGCGGAGCGCTCCCGCTGAAGACGAGCTCTTCGGCCGCTTCTTTGATCTGAACGGCGTCGCGTAAATCTCCGATGACCTGGTAGGGGTTTTCTTCTTCGGAAAATCCATCCGAGAGAGGCGCAAAGAGCTCCTGCACGTCCCGCGCGGCTTGCGCCACGGCTGCGACATCCTCCATGAGCGCGTTGCGCCCCTTACCGAGCAGAGGGAGATAGTCCCTCAGGAAGAAGCTCGCCCCTTCATGCAAAATCCATCCCATCATGGCTGAAATCGGCAGAGAGAGCTCCCCTTCACATCGATTGGCGGACCAGAGTAGATAGCGCCAGAGGTAATCGGTGGCCATCACCGAAATCGCTTGATGGATCAACGAGCTCGCCTTGAGGGACTCCTTCCAACTCGCCGCCAAGCTTCCGTAAAGGCCGATGTGCTCTTCGCAGAGCCGTTCGACGACGCGCGACTGACCGAAATAGGCGACAACCGGTGGATAGGTCGTCAGCCAGAGGGCAAAGGGGTGTGCTTTCTCCGGAGGGAACGCCAAGGCGACCGGTGTCCGCAGGTCGGGATCGTCCAACAGAGCAAAAAAGGCCAAGTTCCCCACCTCTCCTGCGATCGGAAAGAGCGGGCGATATTCGAGCGGCTCGCGATCGTCTCCATTCATCTTCATGTTCTATGAAATAGGTTGCCTAAGGAGACTGCTGCGGAAGGGAGGAAAGTTTTTTCGATGGAGACGGCAAAAGACTCGAAAAACAGCCAAATAGCCAAGAGCCCGGATGAGTTTGCCCAGAAGCTCCGCTTTCGGAGAAGCCTGCGGGAGGCCGCGAATCTACCGCCTCTTCCCCCTGCCCTTCTCTCCCTCGATAGAGTGCCAAAAACGGGCGCCATCGCCGCGAGCCCAGTCGCCGCAGGCTGGCTCCATCTCTGGTCTCCACTGGAAAGATGGCCAGAGCCGTTGCGAGAGGTCTATCGACAAGACGTTTTGGCTGCTTTCCCATCCCAGCGAAAGAAGGAGACTCCCGGATTGGAAGAGGTGGTGCTCTGCCTGGCGGTTTTTCGCTGTCCCCAAAAAGGTTTTCGGCTGGAAGAGCGGAGCTGCCTCTTCTACTGCCGGGGGATCTGCGCGCTCGCCACGCTCCACCGGCGCGGGGACGAGCCGAACCCCTCCTTGAGTCTGACGAGCATCGGCTACTACATGGGCATGAGTCGGCAGCGGGCTTCTCTGCTCTCGAGTCGAGCCCAACTCTTTCTCGAGAGAGAGATGCGGAGCAAACGCGGTTTTGGCGAACTCCGTCCTCCGAGCAAGCAGCGCAGAGAATATCCCCTGGGAGACGGCTGACTCGACCTTCCCGGCGGCCGCGGGAGCGAACACCCAAGCTGCCCAGGCAGCGGAAGGAGTAGAGTCGGCGCTCACCATCCGAGCCGAGAAGGGCGCCGCTGTCGCCGGCACGACATCCCGCAAAACGAAAAGGGCAACGCAAAGAAGGTCGATGGGCAGAAGCAGCGTATTGCAGAATGGATCGGCCCAGCGGAAGAAATGATGGCTGGTGGCCAATGGAGATCGGCCGCTGGTCCGGGCGCGCGAAGAGCACAATCCCCCTTCGGAGTTCAACTCTTCCTACGGCGATGGAGACGCCAAAAGACGAAGAGGGCGAGGGATTCTGCGGCGATCGCCAAGAGAGTGGCTCGTGTCCAGAAAAATCCGAGTGTGGCACAGAGAAAGGAGGTGGCCGCCAAGAGCGCCCCGAGTCGGGCGGGGCCACGGCTCGATGCGGGGAGGGCTCGCCAGAGGGACGGCAGATCGCGAAAGATATCGACGAATTGGATCCCCTTTTGCAGAACGGCGTGGGGATCGATCTCTTTGGCAAGCGCTTCGACCGCCTCGAGCTCCCGTTGGTTTTCCAACCGGAGGACCAACGGTTCCGGGCAGCCGGGAAGATAGAGATACCCAGAGAAGGATCGTGGGGTCGTCTTGCGGCAGACGCTGAGTGAAAGGATTCCGGCCGCTGTTTTTGCCGGAATCGAGCGCCGCTGGCACCGCTGCCGGAATTCGTCAGCGCTGGAGATTCCGTAGGCGAGCCAGGCTCCTTCTCGAAAGAGGAGGCTCCGACCGCCTCCTGCGGGAAACGAGATTACCGATGTGCCGTCGGGCCACCGTTCCGGCCAATCCGCGGGCTCCGATCGGAGGACGAAGCCGTCGATCCGGCCTTCGCCGACCCCGCGGATCCAAGAGCGCCAATGGGCCGGCCACCTTGCGTCTTCGTCGGCCATACTACGAGAGACGATAGAACAGGCGCACCGTCGGATGCGGAAGCCAGGATGTCCTATAGGAATTGGCAGAATGCTCGCAAAACTCCAAACCATGGGCCGGGTTCTCGGCAAACGGCTGCTCTCTCCACTCTCCGTCGATCCCAAGGCGCCCAAGGCGACGGCAGCGGCGCGAACCCGAGGCCTTGACTATTGGAGGCGTTCCCCGATCGCCGAAGCCGCCTATGGGGAACTGCGGTTCCGCGTGGCCACCGAACCCCAAGAGTTCCTCGACGAGCAGGGGAAGCCTCTAACGATCAAAGACCTCTATTCCCATGTAAGCATTATTGGAGGCTCCGGAGCTGGAAAGACCCGCTTCGTTCTCACGCAGATGCTCGAGAGTCTCTTTCGGGCGACCGACCTACGGAAGGCCGAGGTGCGCCGAGAGCGGAAGATCGCAGGCTTCATCCTCGACGGAAAATGCGAGCTTACGGAAATCGTCCGGTGGCTGGCGGATCGGTACGGCCGGACAGAGGATATTCTCCTCTTTGGACCCGATCACGATCTCGCCATCGATCCTTTCAACGATCCGGATGCCCTTCCTTCGGAGCTTGGCGACCTGATGATCACGCTCAAGCAAGCGCTCGACGACGGGAAGAGCGCGCAAGATCCTTTTTGGGATGCGGCGGGTCGGAAGCTCTTCACCGCTCTTTTCCAGCTCCATCGGGCGTTGGTGCGGGCGAGCGAAGAGGGGATGGTCGAGAATCCTCCCCCTCCCATGTCCTTTTCCCTTTTAAATCTGCTTGTCATGGACCGAGGCTCGCCGGCCAATCAAGGGCAGATCACGCATGCCGAGGCAACGATCAAGGAGCTTCGGGAGAAGGCATTCGTCTCTTTCGAAAAGCTCTCTCGAATCACGAATCGGATCGAGCCCGAGCTTCCTCTCCTCCTAACTCTGGTCAAGAAGAGCTTGCGTGGCTGCCAAGACGGAGGCTTTCCGGAAGACGACGAGAACAGGGAAGCACAGCTCCTTCGGCGGAGCGCGCTCGAGACGGCGATCCGGCTCATCGATGGCGATCCGCAACCGAAGCTTCGGGGCGCGCCGGCTTCCTACAATATCGTCGGCTATTTCGCGCGGGTCCGCACCCTCCGTTCCATGCTCTATTCCCACCGGGTCGACGAGAACCTCTACGAACAGGCGGTTGGCATCATCGGAGAGGTCGCGGACCGCTTCCGAGGGCTCATCAGCCACTGCGGCCTACTTGAGGATCGAGGAGGGGAGCTGCGCGAACTCCTCCTCGACTTCCTCGGGGAAGCGGAGCACGGAATCGCCCTGCTGCATGAGCTCAAGAGCATGCCGATCCCGGAGCCCGAGTATGGGCCGCTTCAGAAGTGGCTGGAGCAATACGAGCGGGTCCTTCGGACACAAGGCAAGGAGCCGAATTCCGACGAGATCTATCTCTACTTCCGAGGAGAGTACCTCAACATCGCGAACGAACGGACAGCCGGCTCGATTGGAATGACGGTCTCTACGCTCACTTCGCTCATGACACAGCCCCCCTTCAGCCGAATGGTCCAGCCTGGCGGAAAGCTTTCGTTCCGCCAGGTGATCGACGAGGGGAAGATCGTAGTGCTCGACATGAATTTCGCGCGCTGGCGGAACGCGGCGAAGGTAGCGAGCCTCTTGCTCAAACTCGACTTCTTTCGGACGGTGCTCGCTCGGAAAGTGTTGAAGAAAGAGGACAAGACATCGATCAACCAGGAGCGGCCCGTGATCTATCTCTGCGATGAGTTCGCCACCGTTGCGACGACCGGCGACTGGACCGGCGAGCGTGGCTTTTTCGACAAGGCGCGGGAATACCGTTGTGCCTGCATCGTTGCTTTCCAGTCGCTGGCGGTGTTGGAAGGGCGACTGCCGAAGCCGGAGATCGACTCTATTCTCACCAACACCGCCACCATGATCTTTCTTCGAAATCCGCACACCGAGACCAATGAATTTGCTTCGCGTCTCTTCGGAGAGGTGGATCGAAGCGACGGCTACCTGGCCAGAGGAACTCAAGAGCTTCTTTTCGACCTCAACAAGCCGATCGCCTCTCAAGACTTTCAGATTAACTTCCGGAAAGAACCGCTCTACTCTCCATACGTCTTTCCCAAGCTCAAGGACGGAGAGGCGATCGTGAAGCTCCATCCTCGTTTCGGAAAGCGGAGCTTCAAGCGGGTTCAGTTTCTCCTGCATCTTATTCCTCGATGAAGCAGTGATCTCGTAGAAACCGGAGAATCGGAGGAGACCCATGTTCGAGCAGATCCAGAACCCCACCGCCGGAGTCAACCAGCAGAATCTCCAGATCGTCGGTTTGATTTTTTTGGCGCTGATCTCGGGCGTCCTGACCGTGAACGGGGATCGCCTCTTCTTTGCGAGCACGGTTTCCGGAGGCTCGGAGCTCTGGCTCGCATTTCCGGTTGCCGTGGCCTATCTCCTCGCCGGCTCGCGATCGGCTGCGGATCTCGCGGTATTCTGCTTCTACACGGTGATTTTCTCTGTCGGGCTTCTCGGGATTACCCATCTTTATGCGCGGTATATCGGCACGCCGCGAAGAATTCGGGCGATGGTGGAAGAGGGAGAATACCAAGCAGAGCTCAAGCAACGATACACCGAGGCGATTCGCGCAAAAAAGGGGCAGTAGCGCCGAGCGGCTGGATCGCTCCACGAAAAGCTATGTCAGTGAAATCATCGATCCCATTTTCCCGATCCGGCCCACGCAGCCGTCTTTTCTTCCTAGCCTTCGTAGCGTTTCCGGTCGTCCAAAGTGCGGCGGCTCTTCTCTCTCGCTCCCGGCGGGATGCGAGCCGGTTTCTCTTCCAAGGCGTTGCTTACGCCGCCGCAGCCGGATGGAGCAAGGCGGGCCATGACTTGGAGCGGTGGGTACTCGAGTTGGGCGCCATGTTGGAAGGAGGCGTTCATGAGATTGGAGGGCGCAAGACCACCGATCCCTTTTCGCTCTTCCGTTAAACCGAAAGGCGGAAAACGTTTCGAGCAGGTTATGCCGCGCGAACCAGCCAACGAAAGCAAGAGAGAGCTGCCCGAGAGTCCGAGTCGGATTGTCTACCCGGAGGATCTCGCGATGGATCTTTTCAACGGCGGCCAGCAACCCGTTTCCTTGCGCCAAAGGGCGCTTCTCTTCGAGGCCTATTTTGTTCAGCGCCTCGGGGAGGATCTCCCCCGCACGAGCAAAATGGAACCGGCGTTCCCTGCCATCGTAGTCGACCGGCGGTTCTTTTGCGAACTCCTTGGCGGATCCTACCCGATCTGGGCGCGCATGCTCGACGAGTCGCCCGACGCCTGGTCGGAATGGTTCGTGATCGATTCGGCGGCCGATCCGGAATCCGTGCTCCTCTCGATGCCGATCGAAGACGCTGCGGTCGGGGAACACTCGCTCGACTTCCTGGCTCGGTTTGCGAATCATCCGCAGGGAGAGCTTCTCTTCCCGGTCTGCCGGCGATTGGCTGCGGTCTGTCAAGCGCTCCATCGCCGCTGGCGCGAGCGCTCCGTTCCCTTCATCCGTTTCGATCGGCTCCCGAAAGAGTTTGTCAACCGGCGCACCCGCCTCCTCCAGGTTCAGGAATCCTCCGTCCGATAAATGGAAAGGGTCTGTGGGCGCTCGATTTTGTAATGCACATGCGGTCGCTGCCGATACCCTTTTCTCCGCTACGGGTTATCCTATAGAAAGGGCATGAAACGGAGTGCTTCCCTCGGTATCGCTCTTCTGGTCGCGGCCGTGGCGGCGTCTCTTTGGCGGGCGCCGCACGCGGGTGCGCAATACCCCGTGACCGTTACCTCGTTCACGGGACAAGCCGGCCTGCTGATGCAGCAGATCCAGCAAGGGATTGCTTGCATTCAGCAGACCAACCAGCAGATCCAACAACAGACCTTGCTTCTCCAGCAGATGGAACAGGGGACGAAGAAGAGCGCCGCCCAGCTTGCAAACCTGAATCAATTGAAGGGCTACGAAGCTCAGCTTAACCAGAGCCCGCTCGCCGCAATGAACCTCCTAGGCGCGATGGGCGGCCCGTTGGGTATGGCCTTCAACGGCGCGGGGCTAGTCGGAGCGGGTTTGGGCTATATCGGCAACCTGATGGGCCTCTCGGGCATGCCGCTGGGCATGTCCTGGATGCCGCCATTCCTCCTCACGGGACTCAACGCCGCCCAGTTGGGGGCCGCACAGCTGCTCGGGAACCAGTTCCTGGGGAGTGGGAGCCCCACCCTCGGCGCCATGCTCGGAAACCTCGGGACGATGGCGACGGCCTTTGCACCCATGTTCCTTGGAGGATCCAATCCCCTCGCCATGATGGGCGTGGGTGCGCTCGGCAACTTGGCTTCCCTCGCCACGATGGGGGCATCGGGCGGGCTGAATGGATTGGCGCTTCCGGCCACTCTCTCCGGCGTTCTTCCTTCTCTCTTGGGTGGAGCATTGATGCTGGGCAACGGAGCATTCGTCCGCCCGTCGAATCCAACCGATCCCGCCTACCAGACGGCGATCTGGCAAGGAAGCGGTCCGCAACAGGCTGCCTTTTGGATCACCCAAGCCGGGCTGCCGAATGGATCGAGCACAACGAGCGGTCTTTACCATCCGATCACGGGCCCCAACGCGAACGCTGCCTACGGCATGAGTCCGGTCGCTCCCGATATCTTCACAAATGGGGCTTGGGGGGCCGTTCAGCGGTACCAGATCAACCAGTCCCAAAATAGCGGAGGAAGCGGCACCGGCATCGCCAATCCCCTGGACAGTTATGCCCAGCAGAATCTTCCAGCCATTCAGGCAGCGCTTCTGACCACTCCTCCCGGCGAGCCGGTGATCCCGCGTTCCACCAGCGCCTATGGTGTTTTGCCCGCGGATATCGCGATTGTCCCAGTTCAGTTTGGGGGCGGCTCGTTGGCGGGAGCTGCAGGAACTTTGGTCACCGGAATAGGCGCCGCCATTCTCCAGACCTTCCTCGGTCAGATGGCGGCAAATCTCCAGCGCATTCAACAAAATTATGCGAGTGAGCAGATCAACCGCCAACTTTACCAACACACCCAGAGCGTGATTGCCACCTTGCAGGGTCTGCAAAGCGCCGCGCAAGGCTTGGCGGCCAGTTTCCAGGGTAACCCGAATCTTCCCATCGCGCAGCTGGCTCAGTTTCGGATGCTGGTCAATAGCGAGATCAATGCGAAACATCAGCACCTAAACACGCTCCAGCAGCAGATCGAGCACCATCGACAGACGCGTTATGGTCTTCTCCAGGAGCATGAGCATATCCGCCAGGCCATGCGGCAGCGGACGATCCTCGATGGCGGCGGAAGCGCCAGCGCGCTGCTCAACCAGATCAACGGACGGGTGAACGCCGGGAGTAATGGTGCCTGAGGTTGTCGCTTGCCTGGGACAACAGGAAGACGGCGGCATCACAAACGGGAGGCGACCGAAAATTGAGAAGCCCAATGCGCCAATTGCTCCACCGGCGTCTCCCCGGGGTCGCCCTTTTGCCACTGCTCTTTCTCTTTTGCTTTCTCCCGGAAAGCATCGCGGCATCTTCCGGGACCGGCGGCTATCAGCAAAATCAAGCATTTGAGGCCTCTCCCCTCATGGAAGCGATTATGCAGTTCGCTTTCCAGATGGGGACGCTCCTCCGGCAGAATGGGCTTGCGATTGCGCAAGGGGTCATGCCCTACGTTCTCTTTTCGGCCGCCACCTTCGCCGGTTGGCGGATCCTCTTCGGAAGACCGATTCTCGATGAGCTCTTAGACTATACCTTGCTCGCCTTTCTCGCCTGGCTTCTTATTTATGCCCAGGCGCCGCAGCTTTTGATCGACCGCTATCGGCAAGCACTGATTACCAGCGGTCAACAGATCGGCTTGCAAATCGCTCAGATGGCAACGACCGATTCCGGAGTAGCGACTCCGAGCGGTCCCAATCCGGCAGTCTGGTGGTTTCACTGGATTGGGCTTCCCTCGGGCGGACCGGGAGGTTCGGGGGCGCCAGCCTCTTCTGTTTCGCCGGAACAGTTCAAATTCGGTCCCGTCTATATCGGTTCTGTGATGTTTCAGAACGTCTTCCATCTATCCGGCAGCGGACAAACCAGCAATCCTTTCGAAAACATCCAGCTCTACCAGCAGCTCAAAACCGCGTTGCAATCCTTATTGGGTGCTTTGGGAATCGGCGGAGGAAATCCGAGCCCGAACGAGTCAACCAATTGGAACACCATGCTTCTCTACGGGATTCCCTTGATCACATCGCTCGGCATGGTTCTCGGTCTGATCGTGACCGCGGCTATCTTGGCGATCAGCGCCGTCTTCACCCTGGTTTTTACCCAACTCTTGATCGTTGCAGGAAGCGAGATCGCCTATCAATCCCTCCTCGCCTTCGGACTGGCGATGATCCCCTTTATCTTCTTTACGAGCTTCCGGGGGGTTTGGCGCCCGATGCTGCAAGCGCTGGTCGCAACAGCCCTCGTCCCGACCCTCTATTTTATTTTTTCGGGGGTCGGATATGCCCTCGCGCAAACGATCTTTCATTTCATGTTTGGTTCGGGACAGCAGCAGGATCATGCCGTGCTCGGCTGGGCGGTCCCGACGATTTTGCAGGCGATGGTGGGTTGGCCGACCCTCACCCCGGGGAGCTCCAGTTCGGTAACCGATTCCCCGAACAGCGTGGCGGGTTCGGTGATTAACGTAATCCAACAAATTGTCGGGCCGGTTGGACAGGGACTGTCGCAACTTTTGACGGCGAGCTTGCGAGGTCTGCTCGAGGTGGCCGGAGCTTGGGCCTTCTACGGACTGGGGGTCAACATCGTCGCGGCCTTCGTCCATGCGGGCTCGATGTTTCCGTTCGTCGCGGCCCGCATCGCCTTCGGTTGGTCCTCGGCATTTGCCGACATGGCGGGTGCCTTGCTGGAAGGGTTCACCCAGAGTTATAGCCGTATCCATGGCGCGGTCACCGAAGGGCTGCGAAGTGCCGGACAAGATTCGATCGGGCGTGTCAGCGGTTGGGTCCAATCGGTCGCCTCTCGACCCGGTCCCCGGTAAAAAGCGTTGGGGTTGGAAGAGAGATTCTCAGTCGGCCTCTCTCCCGCGGAACCAGCGCCTCGCCGATCTCGATGGCTCTCGGGAAAGGAAGAAGACGGTCCGTGGCAGCGACGTCGAGATCGGACGAGATCCGTTCCCTAGCCCGCTCTTTGGGGCTCGTCCGCTATCGGGCCTGCGGTTAAGCGGCCTCGGCATCTCTCTCCCCCGCCTCGGACTGCCGATCTGCTGCAAGAATCAGGGAGCGCACGCGCGCCGCCAGCGCCATTGGGTTTTCTTCCAAATACCTGCGATCTTGCGGTAGCGGGACGAGGCCCATGGTCAAAAAGCGGCTCCACTCCAAGAGAGACAATCCGCGGCGGCGTATCCGCCAGCAGTCGCCAAGGAGACGGGTAATCTCGGGCGGAGAGGGTTTCTTCTTCACACCGGGGTGCTGACGCAATTGATTCGCAGCGTCGAGCAGGGGTTCGCAAAGAGCCTTTGTAGCCCAGGGTAAGGTACTCTGGATCAGGCGGAGCTCGGTTTCCGGGCTTGGCCAGCCCATGTAGATCATGCGGCAGCGCCGGATCAGCGCTTCGGTTGCATCCCGAAGATCGTTTTTCGTGATCACCACGAAAAGATTCTTGGAATCCGCGCGCAATTCTCCGCCGAGTTGGGGGATCATGACGGCCCCCTCGTTGAGAAAGTCGAGGAGAAAGCTATCGACCGAGACGTCGGCCTTATCGAGTTCGTTCAGAATCAATACCGTCTTGCCTTCCCGAGACGAAGAGATCGAGTGCGGGAGGAGTCCCGGGACGAGCCCCTGCCCGTCCAGCGCCCGATCCCGAAGGAGCTCTTCTTTCCCGCAGCCGGGAAAAAATTGGAAAAGATAGCGCTTGGCTCCTAGTGCCCGTGCGAGGGCCTTTCCAAGAAAGGTCTTTCCGCAGCCGGGCGGCCCATCGAGCAAGACAGCGGAGAGCGATTCATCCTGCCCCATGGAATGGGCGGCGCATTCGACCGCTAAGATGGCCGCCGGGTCGGTCAAAATGTAGTCGGGGGGAAAGGAAAGCTTGGAAACCGGCTCGAAGCTCTTTCGTTCCAATGCTTCCGAGCCGGCTATCATTGGATTCCCCATCGACCTACTACATAGGATATGGAACCAATTCGTTTTTCCGTCATCCCGTTTCCGAAGGAAGGAAGAGTTTGCCAGGTCCTAAAAGGGCAAGTCCTCGCTCAATGGTTGCAGAAGGGTGAGCAATCTCGGTCCAGTGCCGATCTCAATCAGGGAAAAAACGAGCGCCAAGAATCGTGTCGCCCGGAGAGCGGAGAGAGGGGCAAACTAGACCGGAGCCGATGAGTCCGTTCGTGTCCTGAGCCATGGGTCGGTCGCACATCAGACAATGCACGAGGTCAATGGATTTGCCATCCTCAACGATGGGGAGGTGGCGCTGGTGTTGGGGAACAATTCCGGGGGAGGAAAGGTCATCCGAATCGCCTCACCATCGCTGAGCCGTTCCGGAATGGAAGCGCTGAGCCGCACTTCGAACTCCCTTCGCCAACAAGCGCGGGAGCTCGCCAGCGAGCCGGAACTGAGAGAGCTGCTAGCCGAGGGGCTCTCGAAAGCGCAGGAGGCCCAAGAAGCCCGCAGCGATAGCGCAGCCTGTCAGGCCACGGCGTATGCGTTGCGCGATCGGGACTGGCAGTACAATCGGGAAGTGCTGGCTCAACTGGCGACCGTCACCGATCGGATGGGAAGTCCGTGCGCTCCGACTCTGGATCTGGAGTCGGAGCGAAAAGTGGAAGGGGCGATTCCGGGCGAGCGTATTCCCTCGTTCGAGGAGTTCATCACGAGTGCTCACCGAAACTTGTCGAGAGCAGAGCGAATCGTTTTAGCGAACCTTTACGAAGAGTTGGCGGGCGCCTACCGGAGCCGATGCAACGCGTTCCTGAGGTACGGAGCGGCGTCATCGGATGCGGAAACGGCACTGCGGCGAACCAATCCTTGGTTGGCAAAGGGCTACTACCGACCGATGAAGGACAGCCGGGAGAGGATTCTCGCCGATGCGCAAGGCCGGATCTTCTTTGAGTATGTCAATCCGGCGACTCCTACTCGCTGGGCCCGAAACTGCGCGAGAGCGAGCGCCCTCGCCTGCGGCACCACCGGAGAAGAGGCGGACCGCTTCGCGGAGCGCTTTCGCTTTTGCGACATCCTGAGCGGCGAAATCTGTGCCGGGGCGCGAAATGCCGCTTCGCACTTCGCTCAGGTTTTGGCCAGCAAGAAGGTGACCGATCCTTATGCTCGGGCCTTTGCAATCGTATTCTGGTCTGTCAAGGATTTTTTGGACAGCCGAAGCGGAGAGTATCCGGAGGTGACACAGGGCAGCGCGCTCCGCGAGGCGGTGGGCAAGGCCGCATGCTTGCTCGAGTTACCTCAGGTGCGGAGCTCGGTCGAAGAGGAACTCAAAAAAGCAGAGCGATGGAAACGTGCCCAAGAGCGACAGATCGAGCAACTTCTTTCGAAAAACGGATGGAGGAGCAGCCGAGAAGAGCGAGCAACGACTGTCGACCGCTTTCGGAGCGGATGCGATCGAGGACGATGAGTGAGACATCGCCGTCCTACGAAAAAGAAATGGAAGTTGCCGCAATGGATTTGGAGAAACGACAAAGCCCGGGAAAACGTCCTATCGATTGGGCGAAGGAAGTTGCCTCTTATCAGGAAGCCTTGCGTTTGGAAAAGCTCGCGCTTCTTGCGGTTCCCTCTGTCCGGGAAGTTTTGGTCGAGCGGCTCCTGAAGATGCACGAGCCGAGCCGCCAGCGGCGGG
>NZ_CABFUZ020000108.1 GCF_902143385.2 Methylacidimicrobium cyclopophantes | reverse complement strand
CGGCGCGCGGTCGAGCCGATGGCCGGCTTCGAGGTCGGAAAAGAGAGAAAGAAGTCGGTCCAGAGGTCCGTCGTTCAGTCCCGCGACAGGGGTCTCAATGTGCCAGGGATCGTCGACGATCTGCGTTGAAAAGGGGTTCATCTCCGTTTCGCTATGCCCTCTGCTCGAGTCGAACGAGGAGATGAGGTTGGCCATCGAGGGAGATTGCCGCTTCTCTCTCTTCCTCACTCGCCAGCGACCAGTCCCCGCGGGAGAGGTGAGCCCTGCCGGCACGGCTCTCTTCGAGGAGCCAAGCTTTGAGAGAGTCCAGAGGGGCCTGAGCGCGAGAGGCGAGGGCCAGAATCCTTACATTGAGGATCCTCCCCTCTTCCATCAGCGCCCGATAGGCATCGCAGACCCTCGCCGGGTCGAAGTCGCGGATCTCCGTCCGATCCCGCGACCCAAGCGCTTCTCGATGGGTGTAATACAAAGTTTTTCCTCGGGTGAGCCGAAGGAGGATTCCCTTTTGGACGAGCTCCTGGACTGCCTCCCGGAGGAAAAAGGCCTCTGCTTTGGAGCAGAACTTCCCGAGCTCCTTTTCCAGAAAGAGCCGAGCGGGAGATTGAGCGGCTCGCCGATCGATCGCCTCGACCGCTTGCCGGGCAGTCGGAGCACACCGGGCAAGAAAGTAGCGAGCTTTCGAGGCGGAACCGAGCCTCACGACCGCCCCTTGCCGAAGCAGCGCTTCCAGCGTCCCTCCAGCCTCGGGCTTCGCTGCCGGCGCAAGACGGCTTCGGGTTAAGCCCTTCGAGCCCGCCTTCCCGAGCGCTTCGACAATCCGCTTCTCCCAGTCGATCGTTGGTTTTCGGGGAGCGGCGCCTCCGGCCCTTTTCATCGTACTCGAGTCCCCGCTAGCGTAACGGCCCGAAAGAAACAAGTTTTTCTTCTTCTCGCTCTGTCGCCCTCGAGGGGAAGCGCGGAGAAGGCGCGCGGGGTCTATTTCTCCACTTCGGCTGACGACGATCGGCGGTCCTCAGCGGGCGATTTGCCCTACGGCCTTCTGCAACTGGCGAAAGCTTGGGCATTGGGCGCTGACCGCTTCGATACAGAGCTCTGTGGCAATCCTCCTGGCCGCCTCTGGAGTGTAGTTCTGGTTCGTTTGGGAAAAGAGCCTTTCAAGACGGTCTTTTGGACCGGGGAGTCGCTCCGGTTGTTCGATCCGGGCTTCCCTTTTGGATATTCCCACGACCGAACGAAGGGCATTCGGGTCGGCGAGAAGCCAAGCTTCGAGCATCGGAACGGCAACCACGCATTCGACCGGGATCCCGAGAGATGCTTCTTCCACTCGTCTTTCCATTTCTCTCCTTCGCCGGTTGGGGTCTTCCTGCTCCGCGTCGGTGATCCAAAGAAAGGAGTTCACGTTCTGCTGCTCGACTCGGAGAATTCGGATCGCCTTGTGGAGAGAACCTCGGGATACGGTGCGCACCCGCACCCTCGGGCCGTCGCTCAATCGTCGATCTAAGACGCCCAGAGCGGCTTTGTCGTACTCCCCGTCTACCAGGAGTCCGATGTCTGGCACCTAATCCTCCAAGGAGCCTGAAGAGAGCAGCTCGCCCAGGGAGATTTCCTTCCGGGAGAGAAGATCGGAAAGCTCCTTTTTTCGAGCCGGCCGTCGAATCCGCGTTGCTCCATTCTCCTTGCAGGTTAGGAGGAGGTCGGCAATGTCGACTTGATCCACTAGGGGCAGCGAATGTGTGGTGATGATCAGTTGCGCGGCATCTGGTCCTAGTTCGCTGCGGTACTGGCGATAGATCTGGGTCAACGTCTCGAGGAGACTCCGGTGGAGAAAGTTTTCCGGTTCTTCCACGCAATAGAGGGGAGCCCCGAGTTCCTTGGGAGCTAGCAGGAGGGAAAGAAGCGCCAGGCAGGCCAACTCCCCATCGGACATCTGCGCCAGGGTGATTGGCGCTCGGGAGAGGAGATGCTCTTGAATCGCAATCCGTATTCCGCCCACGCCCTGCGGCGGTTGCATGACGATGTCTTGAATATCAGGGAAAAGGTCGGCGACGACTTTTTGAAATCGCTTGTAAGAGCTTGGACGACTTTGCAGGGTAAAAAGCCAGGCCGATAGATTCTGCCCGAACTCTTGGAGGTACCGGGCCTCCACTGCCACATTCGGCTGTTTCATGAACGGGGTCGGCAAAAGACGATAAAACCGCCAGCCGCTGATGAACTGTCGGAGCATGGTTCCTTCGAAGTCGAGAAGGTTGATGACCTCGAGAAGCGACTGGTCCGAAGGAAATTTTCCGCTGAGGCCGCGAATCGAAATCGTCTTGGCCACGCCTCTTTCAAGATCGAAAATTGTCTTCTTTTGCCCCTTCTCCTTACGGACGAGATACTCCCGCTTCACTTGAACGACCGGCGAAGAAAAACTTCCTTCGAGAAAAAGACCATATTCGTAGCGGAGCTTCTCTCTCGATTCGGATCCGAAGCCGTCCATCTCCAGAATAATATCGAGCGAAGGATCCGAGCTGCCTTTCCAGCAGAGCTCCGCCATTCCCCCTAGCTCCAGCACCGCTTGAACCAGGCCCACGCCGGCTGGGGGGCTGCCAAAGCCCGCAGCAAGAATCGGAGTGCCACGAGCAGGTTGCTCTTTCCAGATCGATTTGGGCCGACAAGCACGTTCGTCGACCGGAGGGGCAGATTCAGTTCCGGAAAGCTCAGGAAATTCCGGAGACGAATGCGTCGAATCATGGCATCTGCGGATGTGCGGGCCGATCTAGGAAAGACGATAGGGTTTACTCTTTCTCCCTGGCAAGGAGGATTCCTCGGTCTAGGTCCGGACCGATCGGAGAAACGGCAAAAGGCAGGGTTCCCATCGAACCTCGATCGTTATCCAAAAAAGGAGCATGGACAAGAGAAGCTGATGATCGATTCCCTCAAGGTCGACCGCTTCGCTGCAAACCATCGTTTCCTCCGCGTTTACGCCGCTCCCTCAATCTTCCATGCCAGCGACTTGCAGGAGTTCCGGCACGATGCGAAACGGATTGCCACATCGGTCGAGAAAATCTGCTCCGCAGTGGAAGCCGTGGCGCTGTCGGGTGCAAGCGATCCCGCTCGCCAGATCCGGGCTCACCGCGTGGCGGAGAAGAGCGACAAACTCTGCCGGGAGGCAGCGCCCCGGCCTCTTTTTTGTTTGCCCTTTTAGGTAAACCGGATGTCAAGCGTCCGGAGGTAGGTGTGGAGCCCCGCATCCTGGATGGGCAAGATGAAGGCGGGGCCATCGGATGCATTCACATGCTCATGCCAAGAGCCCGGCGGGGTCACGAAGGCGGAGCCGGTCACCCAGTCGACTCGGAAGGCCTCTCGAATCGATCCGTCAGGCTCGAGATCCCGGCCGACGTTCGTATAGACGCCCGGCCTCCCCTCGACGACGAAGTCGAGAGCTACCGACTGGTGGCGGTGGGGCTTCTGGCGCGTGCCGGGCAGAATGACCCCGAACATCGCCCACAAGCAGTGGGTCACGGTCCTCGTCTGCCGAAACTTCCGGTTTGCCAAAAGAACGCTGATCCGGTTCCTTCGGGCCGCTTCGGGATCGGCCTTCGCCTTTTCGAGTTCTTCCCGAATCGACTCTTTGCGGAAAAGAATGGGTTCAAAGCGGCTCTCCCTCTGCGCCACCCCCAAATAGGAGAGAAGCGGGCTGTCGTTGACGACGTAGAAACGGGTGTCCTTCGACGCACGGTGGACCGATCGCACCCCTGGAAGGACGAAGATGTCTCCTTCTGCCCAGGCGATTCCTCCCCGCACGGTGTCGGTGAATCCCGATCCCTCGATCACATAATAAAGCTCGCTTGTGGCCTGCGGGGAAGTCGCCAACGACTCGCCCCCGCGAATCCGCGCGAAGCTCGCCAATAGACTGGGACTGGTTGCCGGGTAATCGGTGCCGAGCTCCCCGGAAAGATCCAAGGGAAAGAGGCCGGTCTCCTCTGTCCGGTAGACCTCGGCAAGGAAGTGTCGTATCGGAATCGGGGGCATGGTGCCAGCGACGATCGGATCGGCCGCCTGGCTGTATTCGAAGAGGACCGCTTCCCTTTCCAGCTCGGCTTCCGAGAGGAGTTCCTGCGTCTGTTCCCCATTCATGGTTTCCCCTTTTCGACCATCACCGCTCGCTTCGCTCTTTCCGGCCAAGACCCCATAAGGGCCATAATGAACGTTTAGTCCAAAATATCATGAACCAATAGTCTAGCAAGATATTCCAAAAACGGTTGAAGATCCTTAATTGGTATACTATTGGTTCATTGTAACGATCGTCATGCCCAAGCGTGTTGCCGTCGAAATCGAACGCTCTCTCCGAGAGCGTCTTGCGTCCGGAGAATGGGCATCGACGGGTCGGCTCCCCACCGAGCGGCGGCTCGCCGCACACTACGGCGTTGCCCGCAACACGCTCCGCAAGGCGATCGAGGGATTGGTCCGGGAGGGGAAGATCTTCCGTCACGTCGGCCGAGGGATCTTTGTGAACCGCGAGCCGAGTCCGATCGAGCAGATTTTCCACGTCCTGCGCGATGTCTCCCCGGCCGATCTTCTGGCGGTGCGGCAGATCGTCGAGCCCCAAGCGGCCGCCTTAGCCGCTTCCCATGCGAGCCGCGCGCAGATTGAAGCAATCGCGGAGGCGCACCGGATGGGCTGCGAAAGCGGAGAGATCGCGCTCTTCGAGCAGTGGGATGCGGAGTTTCATCAGCGGATCTTCGCTGCGACCCGGAATGAGCTTTTGTTCGCCATCCACCGGCTTCTGTCGCTGATCCGCCAGCAGAATGCTTGGATCGATCTCAAGCGGGAGAGCTTCGGGGAGGAGCAGCGGCGCAACTATTGCCGCTCCCACGCGCGGATCTTGGAGGCGTTGCGCCGCCGGGACGATGTCGCCGCGGAGCGGGAGATGCGGCTTCACCTGGAAGAGACGCGGCAAGCCCTCTTCGGTCGGCATTAGCCGCGGATCGGAGAGCTTCCCAAAAGAGAGCGCGGGCGATCAATACTCCTCTGCTCGGCCCTCGACCTTTCCCCGAAAGCTCCAATACGAGACGAAAGTATAGAGAAGGATCAGAGCAACGCCGATCCCAAACCAGAGCAATCCCGAGCGAAGCGTCGACGCGCTCGCCGCCGCGTTGAAAATCGTCAGGCTTTGGGAGCGTTCCAGCGAAGAGAGCAAGAGGTAAGGGTAGAGGCCGACCGCGGTCGCTCCGATGGTGGAAAGAAGAAAGAACGAGGAGCAGACAAACGGGAGAAGCTCTCTTCCCTCTCGGAGAGAAAAGAGAAGAAGCAGCAGGGAGAGGGCTGAAAGGGCGAGGAAGGCCGCCCCGAGCGGGTGGTGCCAGCAGCGCCGGAAGAGGAAGTGGTGTGACGAAAGGAGGAGGACGACCGAAAGCGCGACGAGGGCCGCTTCCGCTTTCCAGAGGCGTCGCGTCGCCCGCTTGAGCTTTTCCTGCAGCTCTCCCTGCGTCTTTAGGATCAGGAAGGTGCCCCCGTGCCGGCTGAGGCTGACCACGGCGAGGAGGCTGAAGAGGAGCGTCAGCGCATCGAAGATGCCGTGACGGGAGGAAGGGACGAAATAGGTCCACAAGGGCAGGAACCAGCTTCGCTTCCCGTCGATCGGGACTCCCGTCACGAGGTTGCCCAGAAGGGCCCCGAGAACCAGAGCGGCTAAGAGGCTTGCCAGGAAGAAGATGGCGTCCCAGAAATTTCGCCAGAGGGGATGGGCGAGCTGGGAGCGGATTTCGATGGAGATCCCTCGAAGGATCAGTATCCAGACGAAGATCATGAAG
The DNA here is from genome assembly GCF_902143385.2 of Methylacidimicrobium cyclopophantes. GTDB lineage: Bacteria > Verrucomicrobiota > Verrucomicrobiia > Methylacidiphilales > Methylacidiphilaceae > Methylacidimicrobium > Methylacidimicrobium cyclopophantes. The sequence continues at coordinate 7,469 of NZ_CABFUZ020000108.1, read as the reverse complement.
GCAAGGTAGAAGCCGCTCAAGGCGGAGGCGTAGGCCTTGGGAAAAGCAAAAAAGAGGAGGCCGCCGCTTGCGATCAGCCAAACCTCGTTCCCGTCCCAGATGGGTCCGATCGCTTTGTAGAGGTTCCTTTTCTCCTCTTCCGTCCGGGCCAGAAAGGGGAGGAGGATCCCGGTGCCGAAGTCGAACCCGTCGAGGATGATATAACCGCTCAAAAGGCCCACCAAGAGAACGAACCAGAGGGTTTCCATAGGAATTCGGCTAAGATGCCTCTTCCTCCGGCGGCCCTTCGAGAATGCGCTTTCCGAGCAGGAGGGCGAAGAGGAGGCCGAGGAAGAGGTAGAGGCCGAGAAAACCCAAAAAGGTAAAGAGGGCGTTGCCCGCGTTGACCCCGGGGGAAGCGCCGTGGGCGGTGCGGAGCAGGGAGTAGACGAGCCAGGGTTGCCTGCCGGCTTCCGCTGTGACCCAGCCGGCCGTGGTCGCAATATAGGGAAACGGGGCCCCGAGCAAGATCGCCCAGAGGAGCCACCGAGTCCTCTCCAGCCTCCGGTTGGGAAGGAGGAGGCCCGCGGTGACCATGATGGCGACGAAGACCGTCCCAAGCCCGACCATGATGTGGTAGGCGTAGTAGACGAGCGGGATGTTGTCGGGCCAGTCGCTTCGCGGAAAACTTTCGAGGCCCTTCACGTCGGCGGCGAAGCGGTGATAGGTGAGAAAGCTCAGGAGCTTGGGCACGAGGATCGGGTTGTCCAGCGATTCGGACTCCAAGTTGGGCTGGCCGATCAGGATGAGGGGAGCCCCTCTTTCAGTCTTGAACAGCCCCTCCATCGCGGCCGCTTTCGTCGGCTGCCAAGCGAAGACCTGCTGGCTCTCGCGATCGCCGGTCGGAAAGATGACCAGCAGGGTGCTGAGCAGTCCTAGGATCACGCCCCACCGCAGGAAGTAGGAAGCCGCCTCTCGGTGGAGGCCGCTTAGGAGATAGAAGGCTCCGACCGCAGCGACGACGAAGGAAGCGGTGACCACCGAAGCGGCCATGTTGTGGGCATATTGGTGGAAGGCCCAAGGGTTGAAGAGGAGGGCGCGGAGGCTGGTCAGATGGGCGATCCCGTCTGGTCCGACTGAGAAACCGACCGGATGTTGCATCCAGGCATCGGCCAAGATGATGAAGTAGCCCGAGAGCCAGGTTCCGAGAAAGACCATCCAGGCGGCCAGCAGTTGGAGCCCCTTGCCTACCCGTTTCCTTCCGAACAAGAGGATGCCGAGGAAGGAGGATTCGAGGAAGAAGGCGAAGGTGCCTTCGAGCGCTAGGAGTTGGCCGACGGTCTCCCCGGAGAAGCGGGAGAAGCTCGACCAGTTGGTTCCGAATTCGAACTCGAGGACGATGCCGGTCACCACCCCGAAGACGAAGGGGATTGCGAAGATCTTGCTCCAGAATCGGAGCGCCCGATCGGCCAGAGGATCCTTCCGAACGATGGCCGAAGTCTGAAAGAGGGCCAGGAAGAGGGCGAGCCCCATCGTCAACTGGGGAAAGAGATAGTGAAAGCCTACCGTGAAGGCGAACTGGAGCCGGTCATAGATCAGGGTCATGCAGCTCTTTACCTAAGGGAAAGCCTCGGGGAGATTCGGAGGCCCAACGGCTTTAGGCTAAGCAATCGGGGAGCGATTGCGCGATCCAAAAGTAGCCCTGCCTCTTTCCTCGCGGAGTCGGAAATCGTCGGAGGGCCCATCAGGAGGAGCGATGGGGCGACCGAAGGAATCGATCCGCTTTCCGCTTCGGCCGGCCTCGACCGTCGCCGAACGGCTCCTTCCCGGAGCACCTAGGCGGTGAGGATCCTTTCCCCGGGCGAGGGAGGGGAATCCTCGGGCGCCAGCTCGATGACATCCCCGAGCTCCATCACTTGGTTGGGAGGGAGTTGAAAAAAGTCTCCGGCACTGGCCGAAAGGCGGAGCATGAGGGCAAAGAGCCGTTCGCGCCAGAAGTCCATGCCCGCCCTTGTGGTAGGGATCACCCTCTGACGGGAGAGAAAGTAAGTAATATCCGTGGGAGCGTCGGGGAGGCCGAAGCGGGGGCCGGAGGCGAGTAGAGCCGGGATCTCCGGCCGCTCCATGAACCCGTATCGGGCGGTGAGCCGATAGAGCCCTTTGCCATATTCGCGAAGAGCCACCCGCTCCTCGGGGAGTATGCGCGGCTCTTCCTCGAAAAGAACCGTAAGAACGATGACTCGCTCGTGGAGAATCTTGTTGTGCGCGAGATTATGCAGGAGCGCATGGGGAATGCCGTGCGCCCCCGAGGTTAAGTAGACCGCCGTTCCGGGCACCCGGATAGGAAAGGAGGGAGAAAGGGTCTGCACGAAGTCGGAGATCCGGACCGTCTCCGGATAGAGCTTGCGCACGAGAAGAGCGCGTTCTCGATGCCAGGTAGACATCCCTGTGAAGACCGCCAAGCCGACCGCTAGCGGGAACCAGCCTCCCTCCGGGAACTTGAGCAAGTTGGAGCCAAAGAAGAAGAGATCGAGGAAGAGGAAAAAGCTGAAGAAGAATGCCGATTTCCCCAAAGACCATTTCCAGCTCCGGCGGGCGACGAAGACGACCAGGATGGTTGTGAGCATCATGGTGCCGGTGACCGCAGTTCCGTAGGCGAAGCTCAAAGCGGCCGCGGAGCGGAAGGTCAGGACGACGAGGACCACCGCGATCAGTAGGAGCCAGTTGAGGGTCGGCAGATAGATCTGCCCCCGCTCCCCTTCCGAAGTATGGATGATGGTCAGGCGGGGCAGATATCCGAGAAGCGAGGCTTGCTGCGTAGCGGAATAGGCTCCGGAAATCACCGATTGCGAAGCGATGACGGTCGCGATCCCGGATAGGACGACCATCGGAAGCGTCGCCCATCCGGGAAAGAGCTTGAAGAAAGGATTTTCGATGGCCTTCGGATCCAGATCGAGGAGGGCGCCTTGGCCGAGATAGTTGACGGTCAAGGCTGGCAGGACGACGAAGGTCCAGGCCGCCCGAATGGGCCGAGGGCCGAAGTGGCCCATATCGGCATAGAGCGCCTCCGCACCGGTCACGGCGAGCACGACCGCCCCGAGGACCGCAAAGCCGCCTAAGCCATGCAGGGCCAGGAAGCGGAGCGCAAACCAGGGGTTTAGGGCGAGCAGGATCTTCGGATCGGCCGCGACCCAGCGGAGACCCGACCCAAAGAGGAGCAGAAACCAGACCAACATGGCGGGTCCGAAGAGGTGGGCGATGGCCGCCGTTCCTCGGCGTTGGACGAAAAAGAGACCGATGAGGATGCCCAAAGCGAGGGGGATGACCCAAGGTTTCCAGAGGGGAGAGGCGACTTCGAGACCTCCGGTGGCCGAGAGGACCGAAATCGCCGGAGTGATCACTCCATCACCATAGAAAAGAGCCGCGCCCAGGAGGCCGATCGCCAGGATCCCTCGGCGCATGCCTTCGGATGGCCCGCTCACGCGGGACGCCAGAGCGGTCAAGGCCATGATTCCCCCTTCGCCATGGTTGGCCGCCCGCATCACGACCCACGCGTATTTGACGCTCACGACGAGGATGAGCGACCAGAAAATGAGGGAAAGAATCCCCAGAAGGTTTTCCGTGCCGGGGCTGAGCGAAAGGGCCGAGAGGCAAGCGCTGAGGGTGTAGAGAGGACTGGTGCCGATGTCTCCGAAGACAACGCCGAGGGCGGCGATCGTCAGCAGAGGCATCGGTTCCTTACGCACGGTCATCGATCTTCCGAATGGGGAAAGTAAGCAGGACTCCTTGACGAAGAACGAATCTATTTTTGTCGGCTTGGGACTCTCTCTCCGAAGGCTGGCGGAAGCTTCCGGAGGGAAAAACGCGCCGGTGGCCGGTCAAGCGGAAGCGAAAGATCGGATCGAGCCTCGAGCGGAGCGCCTGCACCCGTCGCGTTCCCCTCTCTCCTCGGAGAAGCAGTGCAGGGGGAGCCGCATGCTTTACAAACTCGATCTTCTTCGTCCTTTCCCGACCCGCCGAAGCGGGCCCGAGAAACGGCACCCGCCTCCATTGCGTCTGTGACGGGGCCCTTCCTCCGCTCGCCTTCCCCGCCCGAAGATCGTTATGGGCGCGCCCGCAGGGGGGAGAGCGCTCCCATTTTCAACAGTGCCCGCGATGCTTGGCCGGTCACCGTTCCTTTCCGCTTCGGCCCGTGTCGCGCTGGAAGAGTCGCCGGATATCGACGCCGTAGGAGAAAAAGGCGAAGGCGCTGAGGGTGACGATGACCTGGAGGGCAATGAGCCAGAGCAGAATCTCGTTGAATCGTTCCCGGCTCGAACCGAGGACGCTGTGGAGGGCCAATGCCGTCAGGACGACCGCTACGGTGAAGAGCGCAAGGAACCATTGGTAGACGCGGCCGCTTCTAACACGCTCCGCCAGCGCCTCTTGGTCGAGTGGTCCCGGCTCCTCGGCCGAGATGCGCGCCTCGAGCCGGGAGCGAAACCTGCGCAAGCCGAACCAAGCGGTGCTGGAGAGCAGAGCCAATGCCGCATCCCGCCAGGGTAAGATCCCCATCGCGTCCGACAAAGAGGCATGACGGAGGGTGAGCCACAGGGCTGCGCCGAACGAAAAAGCGGATGCGGTCGCCACGACGAGCACTCCCCATCCGGCCAGGGTCGTCAAAGCGGCAATCGCTTTCGTGCCGTTGTTCATCATGTCGGCTCCATCAAGACGCGAACGGCTTCCTTGCGGCAAATCCGCTTTCGAGCGTCGCCTTCGCGTGAGTATGCTTTCCAAGTATGCCACCGAAGGCCCAAGCGGGAAAGGATCCTCCGCCGGCCTCTTCCGCCAGCGATTCGGGCTGCGTGGCTGCCGCGTTAGGAGTCGAACCGAGGTTACCCAGATCGTTTGTCTCTTGACGAAGTTTCCTCGCGAGCGGAATCGGATCCTGTAAAAAAAAGCTCATCTTCTCCCGCTTTTCTCCCAGCCGCCGGTCTTGGTAGCCATGGAGCCAGGAGAGGAAAGTCCTGGCATTCCCCATCCATGAGTCATGCCGCTGCTCCATGGAGGGAAGGCCAAGCCCATCGTTGGCCCGATAAACCGCGAGGCAAGGTCGCTCCCCATGCCTCTCTCCGAAGGCGATCCGGGGAGGGTCGTGAATGAGATTGGCACGAATCTTGTTTTATGACAAATTGAATAGAAAGTCGTTGTCGGTCCGGACAGAGACGACTCTATTGTGTGGACTGGGGCTTTGGATTGCGGTTCGGTCCCGAAAATTCCCCAGGGAGCAGGGGGTACGCCACAATGAAAGAGCAGCAGGAAAAAAGAGCAGAGCCGTGTGAAGCCAAGGGGGCGATCGCTTCGGCTCCATCGGATCATCCTGGGCATCCGGTAGAACTTCCTTGGTGGAGGCGATGGGTGTTTTCGACCGATCACAAAGTGATCGGCATCCAATACATGATCACCTCGCTCCTAGTCGCTCTTTTTGGTTTCGGTCTCATGATCGTCATGCGCTGGCAGCTCTCCTTCCCCGGGAAGCCCGTACCAATCATCGGTCCCCTCTTGAGTGGGATTTTCGGAGCCAATATGGCCCCGGGGGGAGTGATGACTCCGAACCTCTACAACTCATTCGGAGCGATGCATGGAACGATGATGATCTTCATGGCGATGGTCCCGGCTCTCTTTTCCGGCTTCGGCAACTTCGTCGTTCCTCTACAACTGGGCGCTCCGGATATGGCCTTTCCCCGCCTGAACATGGCAAGCTATTGGACGTTCCTCGTGGGTATCCTGATCATGCTCGGAAGCTTTCTGGTTCCCGGAGGGTCGGCGAAGTCCGGTTGGACCTCATATGTCCCCTTGGCCGACATTGTAGACACGGGAATGGGATTCGAGCCGATCCTTAATGGGTAGACCCTTTGGCTGATCGGGATGGTCTTCAACATCACCGGCTCCCTGCTTGGGTCGATCAACCTCATCGCCACGATCTTCCAGCTTCGGACAGCGGGCTTGGAGTGGATGCGCCTGCCCGTCTTTGTCTGGTCCGAATTAGTCACCGGCTTCCTCTTGCTCCTTTCCTTCCCTCCGCTCGAATCGGCGGCGATCCTGCAGCTCATGGATCGGCTTTTTGGCACGAGCTTCTTCTCTCCCGATGGCTTGATAGTCGGGGGCCGCCATTGGCCGGTGAGCGGCGGCGGATCGGCACTACTTTGGCAGCATCTCTTCTGGTTTCTCGGTCATCCCGAAGTCTATATCTTGATCCTGCCAACGATGGGGATTGTAGGAGAAGTGATTGCAAACAACACTCGGAAGCCTTTGTGGAACTACAAATGGCTTGTCTACTCCATGCTGGCAATTGGGGTGTTGGGCATGCTGGTCTGGGCCCATCACATGTACATGACCGGCATGGGACAGGGTGTGACGATCTTCTTCCAGTTTTTTACCACGGCGATTTCCGTCCCGTCGATTCTGATTGGAACGATTCTCCTTTGGTCCCTTTGGGGTGGATCGATTCGCTTTTCGACACCGATGCTCTTTGCTTTGGGTTGGTTGCCGATGTTTGGAATGGGAGGTCTGACGGGAATACCCATGGGCTGGGCCACGGCGGACCTGGTGTTGCACGATACCTATTATGTGATCGGCCATTTTCACTACATGATGGCTCCTGCTGGGATCATGGGACTTTTTGCCGGACTCTACTATTGGTTCCCAAAGGCAACGGGCCGCATGATGAATGAGTTTTGGGGCAAGGTCCATTTCTGGATGACGATCCTCTTTTTTAATGGAATCTTCTTTCCAATGTTGATCCAGGGTTTTGCTGGAGTTCATCGACGTTGGTATGATGGAGGAGCCGGTTGGCAAATGGCCCAGCACGTTCTCTGGCTTAACCATGTTATGTCGATTTCGGCATGGATCTTGGCGGTGGGGCAAATCCCATTTATTGTCAATTTCTTTTGGAGCATATGGCGAGGAAGGAGAGTGGCGTCGGATAATCCGTGGCAGGCGACCACGCTTGAGTGGGCAACGCCCACTCCTCCCGGTCATGGAAACTTCCTCCACCCAGTGAAGGTTTTTCGTGGACCGTACGAGTACAGCGTTGCCGGGGCGGCTCGCGATTACCTGCCGCAGTGGGAGCGAGAAGAAAGCAAGCTTCCGGATCGAAAGACCGCGTCGATTTAACGCAAAGGAAGCACAAAACTTTCGGGCCAAAGAATGGTCAATGGTTTTTGGTTCCTTAGAAACATTCTGAACAAGTTCTGATTTTGCTGCCGAAAGCGCACGCAGAGTAGAGAGGAAAGATCGATCGGCCTTATCTATTTTGGGAATCCTACCGGATGGGCAAGCAGGGCAAGACTCGGATCCCGGCCCATTTGACTCGATTGCATGCGGAGATTCGGAAAGCGGTGGGAGCGGAAGGGAAAGCCATTGGTTTGTGCCGGAGGACGGGAACTTCCAGGAGTGTCGGATTGTGAGGGAGGAGCAGTTCTGCAGTATGGAGTTTCTTCGATTTTGCG
>NZ_CABFUZ020000107.1 GCF_902143385.2 Methylacidimicrobium cyclopophantes | reverse complement strand
GCAGGCGCGCGCCGCCCCTCGGAGGGTCAGGGCACGGGGATGGTGATCCCGCGCTGCCGCATATATTTCCCGTTGCGATCGGCATAGGAAGTTTCGCAGGGCTCCGCCGCCTCCAAGAAGATGACTTGGGCCAGCCCCTCGTTGGCATAGACCTTCGCCGGAAGCGGAGTCGTGTTCGAAATTTCGAGCGTGACGTGCCCTTCCCACTCCGGCTCGAACGGAGTGACGTTCACGATGATCCCGCACCGGGCGTAGGTCGATTTTCCCAAGCAGATCGTGATCACGTTGCGAGGAATCCGAAAGTATTCGACGCTCCGGGCCAGAGCGAAGGAGTTGGGAGGAATGATGCAAGCATCGGCCTGGACATCGACGAAGGAGCGCGGATCGAAGAGCTTGGGATCGACCACCGTATGGAATACGTTCGTGAAGATCTTGAACTCATTCGACACCCGAAGGTCGTAGCCGTAGCTGGAGAGGCCGTAGCTGACCACCGGCTCCTCGGAGGAGGAGAGCTTTCGCACCTGGGTTTCCACGAAGGGCTCGATCATCCCCTCTTCCCGTGCCTTGCGCCGGATCCAGGAATCAGAGTGGACGCCCATCGGCCTGCTTCTCCATCCACATTCGTTCTTCCGCCAACTCTCCGCCCGGCTTGCGCTTTCCCGACAGAACCGCCCGGTAGGCCATCCGCAGGAGAGGGATCGGGACGTAGGAAAAGATCGCCGCGCAGAGCCCGGGAACGAATCCCGGCGTCACCTGCGGCTTGCCCCGCCTGGCGGCATCGAGCGAGCAGCGAACGACCTCCTCCGGGGAGGTCCACATAAAGGAGGGCCCGGCGATCTTCTTCAAATCCTCCGGAGAGCGCGCCGCACGCTCGAAGAACTCGGTGGCGACGGACGCCGGACAGACCTGCGTGAGGGTGACGCCGGTCCCCGCCAGCTCCCATTCCAAGCCGTGAGAAAGGCTGTGGACGTAGGCCTTCGTCGCGGCATAGGCCGAGTAAAAGGGAACCGGACGCAAGCCCGCGATCGAGCCGACATTGATGATGCATCCTTTCCCTCGCCGAATCATCCTCGGAAGAAGCCACCAGAGCAGGCGAGTAAAGGCTCCCACGTTCAAGTCGAGCATGCTCCGCAGCCGATCCCAGTCGCCGCGATAGAAGAGTCCGGAATCTCCGCTTCCCGCGTTGTTGACCAGCGTATCCACTTCGATCCGTTCCCTCGTCAAAAGATCGAGCACCCCCTCGACCGCCTCCGCGCAGGTCAGATCCGCGGGGGCCACGACGATCTGCAGCTTCGGCCTCTTGCGCCGGAGCTCCTCCGCCAGCTCCCGCAGCCTCTCCTCGCGACGAGCCGTAAGAACCAAGCAGGCGGCTTCCGGCGCAAGCTGTCGCGCAAATTCGGCCCCGAGCCCGGACGATGCGCCGGTGATCCAGGCCGAGGAGCCGATAAAGGTTCTCTTCACCTCTCTTCCTATTCGACTTGGTAAAAGACTACCGAGCGAGCTCTTTCCCCCCGAAGCGGGACCTCCGAGAGGAGGATCACTTTGTCGCCCGAGGAGATCGCCCCCCGCTTCCGAAGCTCTTCTTCGGCGAGGGAGATCCCTTCTTCCTGGGTCATCGGATACCGGGAGGGGATCGGCTCGGTCCCATAACGGAGAAGGAGCCTGCCGCAAAGATCCTCCTCTCCCGACAAAGCGTAGATCGGAGAGTAGCGGGGCCGAAGGCCCGCGACGACGGCCGCAAGCTTGCCTTGACGGGTGAAGACGCAAATGGCGGCCGCCCGCACTTGGTCGGCCAAGTGGACGGCGGCGCTCGCAAGCTTCTGCTGATCTTCCGTCAGCTCGGCGAAGGCGGCATAACCCGCTCCTCCGCTCCGCTCCGTCCGCCGAATCACTCGGTCGAGTACGGAGACACATTCGAGCGGATAGCGGCCCGCGGCGGTCTCGCCGGAAAGCATCAAGGCGTCGGCCTGTTCGTAGACCGCGTTGGCGATGTCGGTGATCTCGGCGCGCGTGGGGACGGGATTCTGGGTCATGCTCTCCAACAGATGTGTCGCCACAATGACAGGTTTCATCTTCTGGAGGCAACTCTTGACGATGCGCCTCTGGATGATCGGCAACTCCTCGAAGGGGCATTCGATCCCCAAATCCCCGCGGGCGATCATGATCGCATCGGCCGCATCCAGGATCTGAGGCAGGTTCTGCACGGCAGCCTGGTCCTCGATCTTCGCGACGATGATCGCCTTCGATCCCCTCGCAATGAGGATCTGGCGCAGCAGATCGACGTCGTTGGCCTCGCGGACGAAGGAAAGGGCGAAATAGTCCATTTGGCACTCCACCCCGAGGTCGATGTCCTGCAAGTCCTTCTTGGTCAAAGGAGGAAGGTTGACTCGAACTCCAGGCAAATTGATATGGCGCCGGCTCCCCATGACGCCGGGAGTCACCACCTCGCAGCGGACGCGGAATCCCTGCTTCTCGAGCACCTTCATCTGGATGACGCCGTTATCCACCAGGACGACGTCGCCGACCCGCAGATCCTGGGCCAAGTCGTCGTAGTTCACCGAGACGGAGCGCTCGTCGACGCTCGGATCTCCGCGCACCGTGAAGGTAAAGATGTCTCCCGGATGGAGCTCCAGCCGGTTCGCAAGGTCTCCGGTGCGGATGGCCGGGCCCTGCGTGTCGAGGAGCAGCCCCACGCTCCTGCCGAAGCGGCGGCTCTGGGCGCGGACGAAGGCGCTCGTCCTCCGAATCCAATCCGGAGAGCCGTGGGACATGTTGAAGCGGAAGATGTCCACCCCCCGGGCGATCAACTCGCCGATCTTTTCCTCGGAATCCGTCGCCGGTCCCAGAGTGGCAATGATCCTTGTCTTTCTCTTCTGCAGCTGCTCCATCGCAACCCTCTCTCCCGGCCGTTCCTCTTCGCGCACCGCAAAGAACTCCGCTCCGAACGGGGGATGCCCCGGCCGCTCGCCTCGTGAACTCACGCGTTTCCTCTACCGGAAATAGCGATCCGCAACTCCCGCAGTTGTTTCGCGTCGACCTCCGCCGGAGAGCCCGTCAGCGGATCGACACCATGTCGATTTTTCGGGAAGGCGATTACATCCCGAATCGATTCGGCTCCGGCCAAAAGCATCGCCAGCCGGTCGAGGCCCAGGGCCACCCCTCCATGCGGGGGGGCTCCATAGCGGAAGGCCTTGAGCAGATGGCCGAAGCGCTGCTCCTGCGTCTCGGAATCGATGCCCAGAATGGAAAAGATCTTCTGCTGCAACTCGGCCTCGTGAATCCGGATGCTCCCCCCACCGAGCTCCGTCCCGTTGAGGACGATGTCGTAGGCCAAAGCCCGCACCTCGCCGTAACGCCCCTCCTCCAGAAGGGGGAGATCTTCGCTGCGCGGCCGGGTGAAGGGATGGTGCATCGACTCCCATCGGCCCTCCTCCCGGTCGAAGGCGAACAATGGAAAGTCCGTCACCCATAGGAACTTCCACTCCGAATGCTCCTTCGGTTCGCCGGAGAGGTCGGCCAGGCGGAGACGGATCCGGCCGAGAATTTCGCAAGCGAGTTGCCACTGATCGGCCGCGAAAAGGAGCAGATCCCCTTCCGTCGCTCCGAGCGCAAGCGCAAGCGCATCCCGTTCTCCGGGCGTAAGGAATTTCCCGATCGGCGATTTCCATCCCGAGCTCTCCACGCGAATGTAGGCCAATCCCTTCCCTCCGAGGCCGCGGGCGATCTCTTCGAGCGCGGCCAGCTCCGCGGCCCCGATGCGCGCAAGCCCCTTCCCGTTCACCGCCTTGACGACGCCCCCCGCGTCGAGCACCGCTCGGAAGACCTTCAGATCCGACCCGCGGAAGATCTCGCCGACATCGTAGAGGTCGATCCCGAACCGGAGATCCGGCTTGTCGCTCCCGTAACGGTCCATCGCCTCCCGGTAGCTCATGCGCGGAAAGGGAAGCGAAAGATCGGTGCCCACGACCTCGCGGAAGACCTTTTCCAGAGCCCCTTCGACCCAGGATTGAATATCCTCGGGCTCGGCAAAGGACGCCTCCAAATCAACCTGGGTGAACTCGGGCTGCCGGTCCGCGCGCAAATCCTCGTCCCGAAAGCAGCGGGCGATCTGATAGTAGCGCTCGATTCCCGAGACCATGAGAAGCTGCTTGTACTGTTGGGGGGCTTGGGGGAGAGCATAGAAGGAGCCGGGAGCGAGCCGGCTCGGAACCAGAAAATCCCGCGCGCCTTCGGGCGTGCTCTTCGAGAGGATCGGGGTTTCCACTTCGAGAAAGCCTCGGGCATCCAAGTAGTCTCTCACCGCCCGGGTGATCCGGTGGCGAAGCCGTAGGTTCTCGAGCATCCGCCGCCGCCGCAAATCGAGGAAACGGAAGGCGAGGCGGAGCTCTTCGTTCTCCACGACGGCATCGAGAGGAAATGGAAGCGGCAAGCAGGCGTTGAGCAGGCGTACCGATTGGGCCACCACCTCGATTTCTCCGGTCGCCAATCCCTCGTTCTCGGTTCCCTCCGGCCTCCGCGCCACCAGCCCTTCCACTTGGATCAGATCCTCGGCATGGAGGGCCTTCCCGATCTCCGCCGCTTCGAAATACTCCTCCGGATGAAAGACGATCTGGGAGACCCCCTCCCTATCGCGGAGATCGACGAAGACAAGCCCGCCATGATCGCGCCGCCGGTCCACCCAGCCGCAGAGCCGGACTTTTCGGCCGACGTCCGTCGCCCGCAGTTGCGCGCAATGATGGGTGCGCCACCGATTTGCGATTCTCATTCCAATCCTTTCTCTCCGGGAGATCCGAGCGGCGGGGATTCCCCGCCCCACTCGGACTCCCGCGCCCCCGTCTTGAGAAGCGCTCCAATCGCCTCGAGCGAAACGACGCGGCTCCTCCGGGAAACCATCTCCCGCACTTCCACCTTCCCTTCCATCAGCCGAAAATCTGCAAGAAGGGCATGCCGGGCGCCCACGGCCTCCGCCCGCTCCCACTGCTTCTTGGGCTTGGCGGCGTGCAGCGGATAATCGACCGAAAAACCCTCTTCCCGCAGCGAGTGTACCAGCCGAACGGCTGCGGGACGAATCTCTTCCTCCGAGATCACGACGAAAACCTCCGGCCGGGGCAGCGCCGCTTGCAGCTTTCCCTTCGCCCGAAGAAGCTCTCCGAGGACGACATCTCCCATCCCGAACCCAACGGCCGGCATCGGCTCTCCGCCGAGCCGCTCGAGCAGATCGTCATACCGCCCACCGCCCGCAATGGCGCGAAAAGCCCCCTGGCGATCGAATGCCTCGAAGACGGTTCCCGTGTAGTAGGCGAGCCCGCGCACCACGCGATAATCGAGCTCGGCAAACGCCGAGAGCCCTCGGGCGCCCAATCCCGCCAATATCCGGTCGACCGGCTCCCATGGCTCGCCTTCGTCGATCAGACGAAAGATCGGGGCGGCCAGGGGGCCTAACGCCTCTTCGGTCTTTTCCCGCGGCTGCCTCTCGATCTTGTCGATCGCCTGAAAGATCCCGTAGCGCTGCTCTTCCCGGACCTGATGCCGCTCGAAAAATCGAGCCCAGAACCCACGATCGCTCACCCGCACCACGAAATCCTCGGCTCCCAGGCCGAAGCTCCGCAAAAGATCGATCAGCAAGGCGACAACCTCGATGTCGGCTTCGCGGGACTCCTCGCCCAGGATGTCGCAATTCCACTGGAAGTGTTCGCGCAAGCGGCCGCGTTGCGCCCGCTCGTACCGGTAGACCTGAGGAATCGAGAACCATTTCAACGGCTTCCGATAGTCGCGATGGCGCGCGCGGACCATGCGCGCGAGGGTCGGAGTGATCTCCGGCCGCATCGCCACAAGCCTCCCGCCCCGATCCGTGAACTGGTAAACTTGATCCAAGATCTCCGCGCCCGATTTCTTCCGGTAGAGCTCCAAGGGCTCCAGAACCGGCCCGTCGTATTCGACGAAGCCGTAGCGCCGGGCCATGGTCCTCCAGCGACAGAGGATCGCCTCCCGGAACGCCAGGTCTTCCGGGTAAAAATCGCGAAATCCGGGAAGAGGCTGCATCGTGCGGCTCCCGCCAAAGCGGCAAAGCGGGATCAGGCACTATGCCCAGCCGCCAATTTCAGGGCGAGCTTTTTTTGCCCGCGCTCTCCTCCAAAAGCTCTTGGGTGACCTTTTGCAAGATCCGCTTGACCTGCTTCCCCGGCTTGAAGCGGACGACCGCGCGCGGAGGAATCGTAATGTCTCGTCCGGGACTCCGGGGATTCCGACCGACGCGCGCCCGGCGCAGTGCGATTTCGAAGACCCCGAAATTTCTCAGCTCGATGTTCTGCCGATTCCCGAAGCTCTCCATGAGAATCCGGAGCAAGGAGCCCAAGACTTTCGCCGCCTGTTGCTGCGGGAGGTTCGTCTCCTCCGCAACCTGCACCACCAAATCCCTTCGCGTCAGGTTTCCCATAGGGTGCTCCGTTCTTGCCTCCTTCTTCGGAAGCCGTTTCTACGGAAAGGATAATCTGAAAAGGGGGTTGCACAACAGAAAAAGAGAGGCAAGGACTCCTCGGCCGAACCCTTCGCCTCGTCCGGATACGCCCTTTTCCCCCGAAATTTTCCTCGGCGGCTTGCAAATCCGGCCGCCTCTGCTTTTGTTGGGCTCGGCATGGCCTGCTCCCCGGAACCCGTTCTTCCCCCTCGTGGAAAGTTCCTCGGTCAGAGCCGCCCGCCACGGACCCGCTGCCGAGGCTCAGAGAAAGCTCTCCGGCTTCGAACAGACTAAGCAATATTATTGATTTATGGGAGAGCGCTTTTTTCTTACGACGGCGATCGACTACGTCAACGGGTCGCCCCACCTCGGACACGCCTACGAGAAGACTCTCGCCGATGCCCTGGCTCGCTACCACCGCCTTTGCGGCCGATCGGTCTTTTTCCTCTCGGGTGTCGACGAGCACGGCCAAAAAGTCCAGCAGTCGGCGCGTGCCCTGGGGCTCGATCCAAAGGATTTTTGCGATCGGCAGAGCGAGCTCTTTCGCGCGCTCTGGGCGCGGCTCGATATCTCTTTCGACCGGTTCGCCCGCACCACCGATCCGCTCCATAAGGAAGCGGTCCGCCGTTCCCTGGAAGAGCTTCGCCGCAAAGAGCTCCTTCGCTTCGAGGAGCACGAGGGCTTTTACAGCCTGCGACAAGAGCAGTTCGTCACCGAGAAGGAACGGGTGGACGGCCGATGGCCGGAGATCTTCGGCGAAGTCGTCCCGATGCGCGAACCCAACTACTTCTTCCTCCTCTCGCGATTCGGGGAGAGGATTCGGCGCGAAATCGAAGCCCGCCCCGACTGGATCATCCCGGAGTTCCGCCGCAATGAACTGCTCGCCGCTCTCCGACGCCCGCTGCAGGAGCTCTGCATTTCGCGACCCCGAAGTCGGCTTGCCTGGGGCATTCCCCTCCCCTTTGACGAGGAGTATGTGACCTACGTCTGGTTCGACGCTCTTCTCAACTACGTCTCCTTCGCCGAAAGCGCAGACGGAGGATCCTGGTGGCCGGCGGATCTGCAGATCATCGGCAAGGACATTCTCGTGCCCGCCCACGGCGTCTACTGGCCCGCCATCCTCGATGCCCTCGAGCTCCCTCTCCCCCGCCGGCTGCTGGTCCATGGATGGTGGCTCAATCGGGGAGCCAAGATGAGCAAATCGACCGGAAATGCGATCGACCCGGTTCCCTATCTGGAACGGTATGGCTCGGAAGCCCTCCGCTACTTCCTCCTTCGAGAGATGACTCTCGGAAATGACGCCGACTTCTCCGACGAGAAGTTCCTCCAGCGCTACCGGAGCGACTTGGCCAACGATTTGGGGAATCTCGCGCATCGGACGCTCTCGATGATCGTCCGCTATCGTGGGGGGCGGGTACCCGGGTGGACCGAGGCGGAGGCGGGCGAGGCGGAAGGGGAGCTCGCCGCGGCATTCGACGAGAGAGCCTACCGAGAGGCCTTCGATCAAGGAGACACCAGCAGCGGTCTGGCCGTCGCCTGGACGCTGATCGGGCGGGCCAATCGCTATATCGACCAGGCTGCTCCGTGGCGGCTGGCCCGATCCCCCGATTCCGGAAAGCGACTCGACGTGGTCTTCGCGGCTCTGGCGGAAACTCTTCGACGGATCGCCATCTCTATCGAGCCGGCGCTCCCCCGGAGCAGTCGCAAGCTCCTGACCCAACTCGGCATCGCCGAACGGCCGCTGCTCGCCCGATGCTCCTTTGCGCCGCCGAGGGAAAGCTATCCGATCGGAGCCCCGGAGCCCCTTTTTCCAAGGATCGAGGAATAGCCGCGGGAGAAGCCCCGGATGCCAGACGGGGCCGGAGAAGGGATCGCGCGCCGCTCGTGATCTTGCCATTGCCCTCGGAAGCTCTCTCTGTCATTCTCGTGGGCCATGAATTCCGGGAAACGGACCGGCTGCGCAACGGTGTTTTTCATCGTCCTGCTGGTGATCAGCCTCTTGCTCAACTTCTTCTTCTGGAACGCACTCCAGATGCGGAAGGGCGCGGGCCCGGAGATGAAGGCGCCGGAATTCCCCGAAGAGTATGTCGCCGGAGATGCGGACCGCGATCAGAAGATCGTCCTCGTCCGTTTGCAGGGACTCATAGCCAGAGAAGAGCCCGGCCAGTTCTCGGAAAGCATGGTGGAGGACATCGAGCTGCAGCTCCGGCAAGCGCGAGAGGACCGCAAGGTGAAAGCCGTTCTCCTCGCCATCAACTCTCCCGGGGGGGAAGTCGACGCGAGCGATGTGCTCTACCACGCGATCGAACGGACGCGACGGGTCAAGCCGATCGTCGTCTACATGGAGTCGGTCGCCGCCTCGGGCGGCTATTACGCGGCGATGGGCGCCAGCTATCTCCTCGCCAACGATCTTTCCCTCACCGGAAGCATCGGCGTGGTGCTGCAGACCTTTAACGTGAAGGATCTGCTCGACAAGATCGGCGTGAAGGCGTTGACGCTCAAGTCGGGCAAGCTCAAGGATCTGCTCAATCCGACTCGGGAGATGACTCCGGAGGAGCAGGCCTACGTTCAAGGGCTCATCAACGAGAGCTACGATCGATTCGTCGGCATCGTGGCCCGGGAACGGCACCTCGATCTCAACGAACTGAAGACGCACTGGGCCGACGGGAGAATCCTCTCCGGATCGATGGCTCTCCAGGCCAAGCTCGTCGACCAACTCGGATATTTCGAGGACGCGGTCGAGAAGTGCAAGGAGCTCGGAAAGGTCAAGACGTCGCGCGTGGTTCGGTATGTCCCGCCTTTCCGGCTCGCCGCGCTGGTCCGGGGCCTCTTTGGAGCGGAAACTCGGGCGAAGGGCGCTCTTCTTTCGCCCGGCAGGCTTCCGCTGATCTCCGGACGTCTCTACTACCTGGCGCCAACCCTCTTTGGATCCGGCGGCTTCCTCCCGTGACCTTCCCGCAACCGATCTTCCCCTTTCCCCCCGAGTCGATCGCCAGCTCTCCGCCGCGGTTCCGCCGGGAATGAACGAGATCACTGGCAAGCTCCTGCACCAATACGGGACGCTGGTTCTCGGCTTCTTCGCGGCCAGCTTCGCGGCCGCCCTGAGCTTCGGCATCGTCTTCCGCCGCCTCCAGAAGGAAGGGAGGCTCCGCTACGGCCAAGCACCGACGATCTTCTTCTCCTCGATCGAGCTGGTCACCGTCCTCTTGTTCCTCATCTCCGGGGTCTTCTTCTCGGCGGGAAGCCTCCTAGCCCTCGTCGCGATCTTGCTCCTGGTCCGATTCCACCGGCTCGACTACGCCGCCTACTTCGGGACGAAACGGATGTCCCCTTGGCAAATCGTCGCCGTCGGCTTTTGGATCGCCCTCGCCGCCGACCTCCCTCTCCGGCTCGTCGCGGGGTTGGGCGAGCTCGTGGGACAGGCGCTCGGCGTGCCCGCGCCGCCTCAACCCGCGATCGAGCTTTTTCTGCGAACGCGCAGCTGGCCGCTCCTTTCCCTGTTGTTGGTTTTCATCCTCGTCTTGGCTCCCGTGGGGGAGGAGGTGCTCTTCCGCGGCTTCCTCTACGTCTACTTGAAGAACCGCCTCTCCCGTGGCGCGGCCCTCGTCCTGACCGCTCTGCTCTTCGCCCTGCTCCATTTCCACTGGCCCACCTTCCTGCCTCTCTTTTTCTTCGGGCTGCTGCTCGGCGTCGCCTATGAGTTCTCCGGCTGCCTCTTGCTCTCGGTTGCCATTCACTGCTGGTTCAATAGCTTTACGACAGGACTGCTCCTCCTCGCGAAATTCGGCTGAGCCGAGAGGAGGAAGGGGAAAGTTTCCCGATGAGGCGGCGGAAACCGGTCTTCGATCGCACAACCCTAGCGGCCTTGGGCGAAGACGGCCTCCTTCGACTCCTGACGAGTCGATGGCGGCCCGGGCCCACGGTGCGGACCGGGGTGGGCGACGACTGCGCCGTTCTCGCGGGAAGGGGGACCGATCACTCCCTGCTCTTCAAGGTCGACTCGGTCGTGGAAGGGGTTCACTTCCCGCCCGACACTCCTTTTCGGCTCGTCGGGCGCAAAGCGCTCGCGCGGGGGCTGAGCGATATCGCCGCTATGGGAGGTCGGCCGCTCGACGCATTGATCGCTCTCGCTCTTCCTGCGACGGCCGCTGCGTCGGCCGTACGGGATCTCTACCGTGGAATCGAGCGTCTGGCCCGGCAATCGGGCGTGGATCTCGTCGGAGGAGAGCTCAGCCGAAGCCGCCAGCTCGTTCTGACGATCGCCCTTCTCGGGGAGACGGCGGGCTACCCACCCCTCTTGCGCTCCGGCGCTCACCCGGGAGAGGGACTCTACGTGACCGGAAGCCTTGGAGGGAGCCTCTCCAGCGGACGCCACCTCCGATTCCGACCGCGGCTCTCCGAGGGCCGCTGGCTCGCCGAAGGAAGGTGGGCCACCTCGCTCATGGACATCAGCGATGGATTGGCTGCGGATCTGCCTCGGCTCGCTCGGGCTTCCCGCGTCGACTTTTCCGTGGACGAGTCGCGGCTGCCGCGCCATCGTGGCTGCTCCGTGAAGGAGGCCCTCTGCGATGGGGAAGATTATGAGCTGCTCTTCACGGTGCCACCGGACCGAGAGGCCGCGCTCCGGAGGGAGTGGCCCTTTTCGACCCGCTTGAGCCGAATCGGCCTCTGCCTCCGTCCCTCCGCCGCCGCCCGGACCCTGCCCGACTCCCATGGATTCGATCATTTCCGCCTCTCCTGAGGAAACCGAACGATTCGGCCGCCGCCTGGGGGAAAAGGTGCGGCTCCAATCGGTCTTCGCGCTCTACGGCGACTTGGGAGCCGGAAAGTCGACCCTTGCCTGCGGCATCGCCCGCGGCATCGGCGTCCGGGAACCCGTCACAAGCCCCACCTTCACTCTGGTGCACGAATACCGGAGCGGACGGCTCCCGCTTATCCATGTCGATCTCTACCGATTGGAAGGACCCCGCGAGGCGGAAGCGCTTCACCTCGAGGAACTCTGGAGCGAGCCGGCGGTCCTCGTGATCGAGTGGCCCGAAAAGATGGAAGATCTCCTGCCTCCCCAAACGGAGCGATGGGAGCTCTTGCTTCTTTCCGAAAAAGAACGGATGATCCGGCCGAAAGGCGGGCCGATTTCCCGCTCGGGCGAAGCCATCCTTTGATCCAACGCCTCTCATGATTCTAGCCTTGGAAACATCTTCGTCCTCGGGCAGCTTGGCGATCGGCGAAGCCGGACGGATCGTCGCGTCGCGGACGTGGAACGGATGCCGCCATTCGGCGGCCCTTTT
>NZ_CABFUZ020000106.1 GCF_902143385.2 Methylacidimicrobium cyclopophantes | reverse complement strand
CGGCTCGACCGCGCGCCGGTCGTCCTCTCCCCTGAGCCGGGCTACGGCAAATCCCACTTAATCGGTCGGCTCTTCCAAAAACTCCATGGAAGAGCTATCCGGGTATATCTCCGGCCCTTCGAGGCGATCGACCGCTGCTGGGAGAGGATTCTCGATCGGATCGTTCGAGAGCTCGTCCGGCTCGATCCCCTCAACTCCATCCATAGATCTGACCGTAACCACACCCAGCTTGAGCGGCTCGCGGCGCTAACCATCGGCCATTTGACCGCCGATCTCTTTGATCGCGGCCTCATCGCCGATTCCGAGCTGCCTGTTCGTTGGCAAGCGCATGCGGACGATCTTCGCTCCCTCCTCCGGACCAACCCGCTCTCCCTCTGGGAAGGGCCAAATGCCGCTTCTTGGATCGAGTGGATAGAACAACCTAAGAGCTTCCTCTGCTTACAACAGGGCCTTTGGGACCGAGAGATCACTTTCACCTCGGTGTGGAATCCCCACTCCTGGCTCAAGCTGCTTCTGGCCTATCTCTCACACCAAGACGATCCCGATCGTCGTCGCCTCTGCGTCGAGTGGATGCGCGCGACGAGCCTCGATCCGGAAGAAGCAAGCTTCCTTGGCGTTCCTCGCGACGACATCCCTTCCGGGGAAAACTCTCCGGAGGCGGCCAACGAGCTCGCCAAGGGTCGGATCGTCGATTTTTGCCAGCTCGCCCGATTCGCGCGTCCTTTCCTTTTTTGCTTCGACCAGACGGAAGCTTTCGCGCACGACCCAGTACGAGCCGAACGTTTTGGCTACGTCGTCGCGGAGCTCCTCGATCAAGCTCCGAACCAAATGCTTGTGATCACCGCCAATCAGGAGCCATGGGAGAAGCGAATCCTTCCCAAGTTCGAAGCCGCCTATCGTGATCGATTGCTCTACCCCGACTTTGCACTCCAGCTTTTGGGACTAGACGCAAGCCAAGCTCGCATCCTTTTAGAAAGCCGACTCAGACGCACCGGGATCGACAACGAGAGAGCGGAACGCTTCTTGGCGAACCCCTGGATTTCCCGGTTCTTTGCCAGTACAAAAACGCGCGGAGTCCGGGTTCTGCTCCAGGAAGCCGAACGGCAGTGGGGGGAACAACGATCTGTCACACTCGCAAGTTGCTACGAGCAGCTCCTCGAGCAAATGGGAAAGGATCCGCCAGCTTTCGATGCAGATGCGCTCCAGTGGCTTCTACGGGAAGGAGCCCATGCTCTTCCCGGTTGGGAGCTCGATGAGCCCTATCTCGGACGGAAGAAGCATCTCCTCCTCCGATGGAAGAAAAACGGTGCGGCGATCGGTTTCGGCTGGGAAGCGGGTTCTAACTGGAAGCGATGGGTTTCGATCGCCCGGGAAGCGCAAGAGGAAGCGAAGCGGCAGGAGGGCTGTCAACGTTCGGTATTTTTCCGATCATGGAATCAATCTCTGGTTCCAAATCCGAAATGGAAGGTGGCAGAGGAGATCGGTCGAAGCTGCCAAGGCCCGATGCGCATCGAAGGATTTGACGAAACCCGCTGGAAGCCGCTAGCCGCCCTTTACGAGCTCCATGCGAAAGTCCTCGAGGGAGACCTCGATTTTCCTCGAGAGGAAACCCTTGCGTTCGTCCGGGAGCGGCTCCGTCCGTGGGCCGAGGAACTCAGCAAGGGCATAGGGGAAAAACCGCCGGACAAGCCACCGCCACCGATCCCAGTCACCGTCACTGAACTCGTGAAACGGTGTCTTTCCAAGGAACCTTCCCCGCCTTTCCCTCAAGTGGAGCTCGGCACCGCCTTTCACAAGATCGTCGAGGAATTTCTCCGCAGACTCCTCCGCGAAGATCGAAGGCCCCGAACTCCGGATGAGTACTGGGCGGTCCTACAGGAGATCGCCCAGAACGAGATGGCGGAACGGAAAAGCGGCGGCACGACCGAAAAAGCCCAATTCCTCGAATCGGCGCTCCGAGCGTTCCACGGGAACCTGCGGAGCATCGCTGCATCCGGAAAAATCTCCGATTGGAAGGAGCTCTTTGAAGGAACGGAGATTCCCCTTTCCGCCGCCTTTGCGAACGCAAAGGGCCGCTCCGTTCTCGTCGCAGGACGGCTGGACACGCTGCGCCGCCATCCCAAGGAAGGACGACAGATCGTTGATTATAAGCTTTCGCAACCATCGGATTCCCCGAAAGATCTCCTGCAGCTGGCGATCTACGCGGAGCTCTTGCGCCGCAGCCGCAACGACCCTCTCCCCGCCGGAATCCTCGAATATTACCACCCGTCGCTGACGACGCGGACGCTATCGGAGAGTGCGCTTCGGACGATTTTCGCCGAACGGGTCGGTCCGGTGCTGGACGAGCTGGAGCAAGAAGGGCCGCCGCCGGCTGAGCCGCCCCCGTTCGAAGAAGCAACCGCTCGAAAGCTCGAGAAGTTCTTCTCTGCCCATGGCTATAAGGTGCGCTGCGACGGACCCGTGAAAGCCCCCCAACTTCTCCGCTTCCTGCTTTCCTGTCCGCCCGGGGTGCGGGTCGAACAGCTCATCAAGCTGAGTCCCACTCTCCGAGTCTATCTCGGCCTTGATTTCGAACCGCGCATCCACCCCGTTGCCCGCTCCGTCGCGGTCGATCTCCCGAACCCCGATCCTTTCCCGATTCCTTGGCACCAACTCTATCAGGAGATGCCTTCCTCTTTGGAGCTGCCTCTCCTCCTTGGAAAGACCGTAGAGGGCCGCGTCCTGGCAATTGACCTGGCCGATCCCAACGGCCCCCATGTCCTTGTCGCGGGAACCTCTGGCAGCGGGAAGAGCATGCTTCTCAAATGCTTTCTTGCAACCCTCTGCCGCACGCTGGCTCCGGAGCGACTCGAAGTGGTTCTCATCGACCCCAAGATGCTCACCTTTGCGGATTGGAAGGAAATCCCGCAACTGCGGGGAAGAGGGCTGATCACCGCACAGGACCAGGCGCTCCAGTCCTTGCAGGAGACCGCCGAAGAGATGGATCGCCGCTTCGGGGTGCTCGCGGACGAAGGCCTCGAACGTCTCCAGCAAAGGCTGGCCGCGGGGAAGACCGATATCCCCTACCGGGTGATCTTCTTCGACGAATTTGCCGATTGGCTGCTGGGATCGCGGATGGTGAAGCAGCAGTTCGAGCAGATCGTCGCCCGCATTGCGCAGAAGGGCCGAGCCGCCGGAATCCATCTCATCCTGGCGACCCAACGGCCGGAAAGGAAGGTGGTCGACGGACTGATTCGCGCCAACCTGCCCATTCACATCTGCCTCCGGGTCTCCAGTAGGCACGACTCCTCGATTGTGTTGGGGGAAAGTGGTGCGGAAACCCTGTTCGGGAAAGGAGATCTCTTGTGCAACCTCGGGCCGGGCGGAGCCCTGGTCCGGGCGCAAGCGCCCTTCCTGGATAGCTCCCCTTCGGGGTGAAAATGTCGGGGTCAATCCACGCGTCCGCGACTGGGCGGCGAAAACGCTTGCATAATTTCTTTCAATGCAATTACTCTCAAGCCCACATTGGATTATCCACCTCGAATCTCCGTTTCCTTGCCTCGCCAGTCTCTGCCAAAAGGGGCGGTTTCTAACGAAGCTCACAGAGCTTACAGGATGCAGTACCATGAAATCCCCATGGAATCTCCCGCACCGCTGGTGCGATAGACGAAAGAAAGCAAGGAAATGGGCAGCCTGCCTATGGGTGCTCGTTTCGTCCTTGGTTCTCGTTGTGTCGGGAGGCTCGGCCGGTACTGCGTCGCGGCTGGCCGCAAAAAAGAGTGCCTGCGATTGCGGCGGAGCATGTCGCAACCAGACCGGCTGTCAGCCGCATCCGTTTCGCTGCGGCTGCCCGTAAAAACGGCATCGCCGCCGCCAAACGGCTTCTCCCCCATCCGCTCTCCGACGAGCGAGATCGCCTCAAGCGCCTCCAGGAGCTCTTCCTCCTATCGGCAGCTCCTGCGCCTTTCCCCTCCTCGGGGCTTGCTCGCCTTTCTCCCTCCCAAAAGCAGGATTCTATGCTTCCGCGAATCGCCCCAGCGCTCAGAGTACCCATCCGACCATCCACCCTTTCCTCTTTTCGCTCGCCGGGCATATCGCTCCCGCATCCGCCCAAGGAGCTCTCCAATTCCTCACCCGTCTTCCTGAACCCTGGTTGTGGATGCCGGGATTTGTGAGGCAAAGACCTCCTCCGCCCTCCCCGCCGCCTCCCTTCCGCGCCAAAAGTCCTCAATCGACTCGCCGTCGCCTCCCTCCAACCCGTTTTGTCTTGCACGTGGACGGCGGCTCCAATACTTTGAATTGAAATCATTTTAATTGGAATCATCGTGCCGACCCACCACAAAGGACCCGCCCCGGAGGTAAGGGCGCTCGACGCCTTTATCAAGCTGATGCGGGCCTCGGAGACCCTCCTTGCGGCACTCCGCGGACCCCTCGGCCGCGTCGGGTTAACTCCGGGGCAGTTCGGTGTCCTGGAAACGCTCTTCCACCTCGGCCCGCTCACGGAGCGGGAGTTAGGGCGAAAGCTCCTGCGCAGCGGGGGCAACACGACCGTCGTGGTCGACAACCTCGAGCGGCGGTCTCTTGTCTACCGCGCGAGGAGTCCCAGCGATCGACGCTGCGTGACCGTTTCGCTCACCCCCAAAGGGCTCCGCTGGATCCGCCGGATCTTTCCCCTCCACGCGGCGAGAATCACCGAGGCGATGGGGGCCCTCCGTCCGGAAGAGCAGGAGGAGTTGGGAAGGCTCTGCCGCAAGCTGGGGCATGCCCTACAGGAAGGGCGCTCTCCCCAGACCGCCGCTTCCCATCGCTGAGAGCTTTGCAATCTCGAAAAGAAAACAAAAAAGGAGAATCCCACTATGGCAACGAAGGTTCAGGTCGTCTTTTACAGCATGTATGGGCATGTTTATCAACTGGCCGAAGCGATCGCCGCCGGAGCCCGCGAAATCCCCGGCACCGAGGTGGCCCTCCGGCAGGTGGCTGAGCTCATCCCCGATCATGTCTTGGAAAAGAGCGGGGCTCGGGCAGCCCGCCAAAGCTTCGCTCACATCCCGCTCGCGCGCGTCGAAGAGCTGCCGGAAGCCGACGCGATCCTCTTTGGAACCCCCACCCGCTTTGGGAACATGGCGGCCCAGATGCGCAACTTCTTGGACCAGACGGGCGGCCTCTGGTCGCGGGGAGCGCTGGTGGGCAAGGTCGGCAGCGTCTTCGCCAGCACGGCCAGCCAGCATGGAGGCCAGGAGACGACGATCACGAGCTTTCACACGACCCTGCTCCACCACGGGATGATCATCGTCGGGGTCCCCTACACCGCCGCGGGCCTGACCAACATGAGGGAGATCACTGGAGGAACGCCGTACGGCGCCTCGACCTTGACGGATGTCGACGGCTCCCGGCAGCCGTCGGAAAACGAGCGGGAGATCGCCCGGTTCCAAGGCCGCCATGTGGCGGAAATTGCCCAGCGCCTCAAAGGCTGAGGCATTGGAAGGAACCATGCTGGCCGTGAGAAAGAGTGCGGAGTGCGCAAGGACCAAACTCGATTGGCTCGAGAGCCGGCACACCTTCTCCTTCGATCGATATCGCGATCCGGCGTCGATGGGGTTTTCCGTTCTGCGGGTGATCAACGACGACCGGATCTCGCTCGGAGCGGGATTTCCAACGCATCCTCATCGCAACATGGAGATTCTCACCTGGGTCTTGTCTGGCGGCTTGGAACATCGAGAGAGCTCGGAAAACGGCTGGAGGATCCGGCCCGAGGAGGCCCAGCGGATGACCGCCGGCCGTGGGGGGACTCATAGCGAGTTCCACCCTGGCCGCGCGAGCCGCTGCACCTGCTGTAAATCTGGATCCTTCTCGCTCACCCGGGCATCCTGCCCGACTACGAGCAGCGCAGCTTCCCGGAAACAGAACGTCGGGGAAGAGTGTGCCTGATCGTTTCGCCCGATGGTGCCGAAGGTTCGATCCAAAACCACCAGGATGCTCGTCTCTTCACCGGCCTGTTCGAGGCGGGGCTGGCTTGGCCACAACGGATCGAGGTTGGCCGGAAGGTCTGGCTTCATGTGGCGCAGGGTCCTGTGCACGCCAACGGGAACCGTCTGGAGGAGAGCCGCGCCGCCTTGGTCGAGGAAGATCGCGATCCAAGCCCTCTCCAAGGCGGAACTGCTCCTTTTCGACTTGCCCTGAGCTTGCCATGGGCCGTTTGGCGGCCGGGCGGACCGGCTTTCCCAAGTCAAACGATTGGATCGCTGGGAAAGTCGTTAAGCCGCCGCTGCCTCTCCCTCCAGTCGGGCAGGAAGCGATCGAGCAGGGCCCGAAAGCGCTCATCGTGAAGGCGTACTAGAAGATGCGCCATCTCGTGCACGACCACATACTCGAAACAGCAGAACGGCTTCTTCACAAGCTCGCTGTTGAGCCGGATCCGGCGGGATCGGATATTGCAGCTCCCCCAGCGCGTCTTCATCCGCTGCACACAGAGTCCGTTCACCCGAACCCCCAGGCGCGGCTCCCATTGCGGGATCAAGGCGGAGGCGGCCTGCCGGAGGATGCTGCGGTACCAGAGTGCGAGTAGGGCGCTCTTTTTTTCGGTCGATGCTCCCGGCGGAACCCGCAGAAGAATCTTCTCGGCTAGAAGCTCCGCCTTGGCGCGACCCGGCTCCTCGACGACCGCAAGCGGATAGCCCCTCCCCCAAAGCAAGTGCCTTTCCCCCTCGAGATAGGAAAAGGGGATCCCCGGTCCCCGGCCGCGAACCTCCGCCTGCGTTCGCCGAATCCAGTCGAGCTTGGAGGCCGCGAACGCCCGAACGGCCTCGATCGGCATCCGGTCGGGGGCGGAGAGGCTCGCTCTGCCGTCGGGCGGCGAGACCCTCAAATGCATGTTCCGGATCTTTTTGCGCAGAAGGTGCACCTCCACCTCACCGAATCGGAGCAGAATGACAGAAAGAGGCGCGCGATCCGATCGACCGAGAGCGTTCTCCTTTCCTTTTCGGTAAGTCTTTGCCATTGGAAGTGGAGATCCCTCCATGAATTCTTCTCGGGAAACGGGATCCTCCCGCCCGTCGGGCCGAGTCTCCTCGGTCTTCTTTGCGCAAGCAAGCCGCTTTCCCACCGAAGGTGTCCTAGCCGCCCCGCGATCGATCCCAGGCCGCGTAAACGCTACTTTCGAAATCGATGTAGCCTCCGGAGGTAACCGGATCGCCGAAGGGCAGGACCTGGGTGGCCCAATAGCCGCCGAGGCCGTTGCGGCGATCGATCCAGAAAAAGGTGTTGGCGAGACCGGCCCAACTGAGAGAGCCCGCGGGACGCCCCGTCGACAGAGCTTCCTCATCGATGAGAAAGCTCAAGCCCCAGGATTTTGACGGCCCCGGGAGGAGCTCCGCCAAGCGCGGGTGGCGCGAAGCCGCGCCGGGGAAGGCAAAGACCCTTTTCGTTCCGAGATGATTGCTTGCGGCCATCCGCACCGTCTCCGGCCGGAGCAGCCGGCCGTGATCGCCCATTCCATCGTTGAGCCACATTCGGATGAGCTTGAGGAAGTCGCCGACGGTTCCGTAGAGGCCGTGACCGCCCATTTGGACCTCCGGGTCGGCCGGGAGCGCAAAATCGGTCGGCAGGAGCGACCCATCCGGCTTCCGCTGGTGGAGGGCCGCGAGCTTCTCCCGCATCGGCGCGGTCGGCGCAAAAGAGGTGCTTTCGATCCCCAGAGGCTCGAAGATCTCCGTCTGGAAGACCTCCCCAAGGCGTCGGCCCGTGGCTCCCTCAATCACTTGTCCGCACCAGTCCATGCTCGTTCCATATTCCCATCTCTCCCCGGGCTCAAAGAGGAGCGGAGTCAACAGGCTCGCCTTCGAGCCGGTTACGGTCGCAGGCTGGCCCTTGGTTCTGTGCAGCCGAAAGTAGATCGGGTTGAAAAACTCATAGCCGAATCCAGCGGTGTGGGTGAGCAGCATCCGGGTGGTGACGGCTCGCTTCGGAGAGCGGAGGATCGGCTCCCCGCTCCAATCGAACCCTTCGATCAGCGGCAGCCTCCCGATTTCCGGGCAATACTGCTCGGCCGGGAGATCGAGGTCGAGCAGTCCCTGCTCGACGAGCCGTAAGGCGGCGGTCGCTGTAAATGCCTTCGTCGTCGAATAGAGGGCGAAAACGGTGTCGACCGTCATCTTCTCCTCGCGGTCGAGCCGGCGCTTGCCCGCCGCCCCTTCATAGAGGCTGCCCTGGCGATCGGTCACCATCGCGACGACGCCGGGAACACCGGAATTCCCACTAACGAGGCGGGCGAGGATCGGATCGAGGACGGAATACAGATCGAGAATCATCGACTCGGAATCGGCCGAATTCTTCCCCTCGCAAGGACGGAGCGCCAACAAAAATCCCTCCTTCAGGAGATCCCGCGCCCGGGAAGAGTGGAGGCGGGCACCCCTTCTTCGCCGGAGCTGGAGGAAGATGCCGCGAGGGGGAAAACCCGGTCGTGGGAAGCGGGCAAGCCGGCCGGCGAGAAATCTGGGCTAGAACTCGAGGGCGATCTTGCCGAAATGCTTCCCGGACTCCTGGTAGCGAAATGCGTCGGTGATGTCGACTAGATCGAAAGCACGATCGATCACCGGCCGAATGCCGGTCGCCTCCATGGCCCGTACCATCTCGATCTGATGACGGCGACTTCCGACGACCAGGCCTTGAAGCCGAATCTGCCGCTGCATCAACAAGGCGGTTCGCACCTCCCCTGCGATTCCGCTCAGAACCCCGATCAGGGAGATCTGTCCGCCGACCCGGCAGGCCCGGATCGACTGATCCAAGGTGCCCGGCCCTCCCACCTCGACTACATGATCCACCCCGCGCCCTTTGGTCCAACGCTGGACCGCCTTCGACCAATGCGGCTCCCGCCGATAGTTGATCGCTTGATCGGCACCGAGCGAAAGAAGCCGCTCGAGCTTGGCTTCCGAGGAAGAGGTCGCAATCACGCGCGCCCCCATCGCCTTGGCGATCTGCAGGGCGAAGATCGAAACGCCGCCGGTCCCGAGCACAAGCACCGTGTCGCCCGCCTTGAGAACGCCCTCGACCACCAGGGATCTCCAGGCGGTGAGAGCGGCCGTCGTCAAAGTCGCTGCCTCCTTCGGAGTCCAGCCGGCGGGGGCGCGGGTGAACCAGGAAGCCGGCGCCACGACCGCTTCCCGGGCGTAGCCGTCGATGCCGTCGCCGGGAACCTGCCCGAAGTCTCCCATGGTCGGACCCCCATCCTGCCAGAGCGGGAAGAAGCAGGAGACGACAAGATCCCCCGCCGAAAACTCCGAGACCCCTTGCCCGACCTCCTCGACGAAGCCCGCTCCATCCGACATCGGGATGCGGCCCTCTTCGGTCGGCAGCTTGCCCGTGACCACGAGATAATCGTGAAAGTTCAGAGAGCTCGCACGGAGGCGGACGCGGATCTCTCCGGGGCCCGGAAGACCGGGATCCTCGCGCTCCACCAGCCGCAGCTTTTCCAGACCACCGGGGCGTTCGAGAATCACTCCCTTCATCGATAGGAAATCCTTTCTTTGCCCATGCGGGATTTTTGAAGCGAGCGCAAGCCAAAGGAAGATCGACGGCGCTGCGGAAATTCCTACGCTTCGCTCGCCCTTTCGGCTACTGTGAAGTGGACGTTGGCGGCGCGGTCTTGACCGCGGAACGCTTCCTGATAAGTTCGCGCCAGCGCTCGGTATCCCCGGGGAGGAATGGCTCAGATTTCGACGCAACATAACCCCCTTCCCAAACCCATGCTGCGGCCGAGTTCCACCGGAGGGAAGAGAGCCCTCGTCGCATTTGGCCTCGCCGTCTTGGTCGGAAGCGCCTACACGGCGGTCCACTTTTTTCGGGATCTCGGCGATTCCCACCCGCTCGCCCTCCTCCCCTTCCTTCTGCTCGCGGTAGCCCTTTTCACCGCCTTGGCCTTCGAGTTCGTCAACGGCTTTCACGATACGGCCAACGCGGTGGCGACGGTCATCTACACCCGCACCCTTCACCCTGGAGCCGCCGTGCTCTGGTCGGGCTTCTGGAACTTCCTCGGAGTGCTCGCCTCTTCCGGAGTGGTCGCCTTCAACATCATCGCGCTCCTGCCGCCCGATCTCGTCCTCCATGTGAGCAGCCAGGCCGGATTCGCCATGATCTTCTCCCTTCTGGCCTCGGCAATCCTCTGGAACCTCGGCACCTGGTACCTCGGTCTTCCCTCCTCGAGCTCCCACACCCTGATCGGTTCGGTGATCGGCGTCGGCTTGGCCAGCCGCCTCGCCTCGGGTCGAGGGGACCTTTCCGGAATCGACTGGTCGCAGGCGGTCAACGTGGGGAAAGCGCTCCTCTTTTCTCCGGTGATCGGCTTCGCCATCGCTTGGCTTCTCCTCATCGTGGCTAAAATTCTCGTCCGCGATCCCCGGCTCTACCGGCCTCCGGTCGGAGACAAGCCGCCACCGCCCTGGATCCGCTTCCTTCTGCTCTTGACCTGCACGGGCGTCAGCTTCGCCCACGGCTCCAATGACGGACAGAAGGGCATGGGGCTCATCATGCTCATCTTGATCGGGGTTGTTCCGACGGTCTACGCCCTCAACCATGCCATTCCGGAACGGGAGACCCGAGAGATGCTCCTCGAGACCAACGCCTGCATCCGAGTCCTGGATCGCTATGCCCCGCCCGGAGCCATCTCGGAAGCCGACCCCGCGACGCTGGCCACCGCCTTCGTCCAGAGCCACAAGCTCCAGCCCGAGACCGTTCCGGCAATCCGCCGACTCCTCCAGGACGTCGCCGTCCAGTTGCAGTCGTATAAGTCGCTTGCGGAAGTTCCGGCCACGCAGGTCGCCAACATCCGGAACAAGCTTTTCGTATTGAACCAATCGCTGCGGGCGCTCACGAAATCGCCGCAGATCGCCCTGAGCGCCAGCGACCGGGAGGCTCTGACCGCTTATCGCCGGCGAATGGATCGAGCCATCCAGTTTATTCCCTCGTGGGTCAAGGTCGCCGTCGCCCTCGCCCTCGGCTTAGGCACGATGGTAGGCTGGAAGCGGATCGTCATAACGGTGGGGGAGAAGATCGGAAAGGAGCACCTCACCTATGCCCAAGGGGCTGCGGCGGAAATCACGGCGATGACGACGATCGGCTTCGCCGATCTCTTCGGGCTGCCCGTCAGCACGACCCATGTCCTCTCCTCCGGAGTGGCGGGGACGATGACCGCCAACGGAGCCGGTCTTCAATGGGCGACGGTCCGGAATCTTGCGGCAGCCTGGATTCTCACCCTCCCCGCCTCGATCGTGCTTTCCGGCCTCCTCTTCACCCTTTTGCGCTGGGGGAGTTGACCGCGAGGGAAATCCACCGGCCGGAAGACTTCCCTCGGGTCGCCTCTTTCGCGTTTTCTGCCGAGAGGCGGGCTTACATGCCCAAGTCTTTTTCCATCTTCTTCAGGCCGCTCTTCTCCTTCTTGCCTTTGTGGTGGAGATGCTTCTTCGACTTCTTCTCCTCTTTCTTCGTCTCGTTTTCGGCCTTCTTCTCTTCCTTTTTCTCCTCTTTCTCTACCTTCTTCTCCTCGTTCTTCGCCTGCTCTTCGGCCTTCTGCTCCATGCCCGGAGCCGACGGCTGCCCCTGGGCGAAGGTCCGTCCAGAGACCCCGCAACCAAGCCCGAACAACGCGCTACAGATCACAAACCGCGACCATACTTTCGTTTTCATGCTCCTCCTACCGCCGTTCCGGAACGTTGGTTTCAGATCCCCCATCCGAAGAATCCGTCCTTTCCGGTCCCCGATGCCGGAGCCCCGCTTCCGCAGAGAACAGCTCGCCCTTCCTATGATCTCCGGCCTAGCGGTTGTCAAATCCCATCCCGAACACCCCGAGAAGCCAGTGCGGCACTACCTTCCCTACCCGAGGGCAGAAACGAGCGCTTTTTCCTTTTGGAGCGCCCGGCCCTCGGGTAGTTCCCGACGCAGATGGTCTGTTGCCGACTGCTTCTCCTCCTCCCTTTCCTCTTCGGGATGGTTGCCACTCCGGCATACCCGGCTCCCACGCCAGCCGCTCGCGCAGCCCACGAAGACTCTTCGATCACCCAACAGATCCTCCAGGAGACCCGCCGGTTGGCGGCGCTGCGCATCGGATACCGCGGCTCCTGGATACCGGAAGGGAGTCGCCACCCATGGATAATGGACTGCTCGAATACGGTCCGTTACCTCTGCCTGCGCCTCTCGGGTAAAGATCTCGGACGGACCGCCTCCGACCAGTACTGCCGGCTACAGGAACTGGGACTGCTCTGGCCGATTCCGTGCGATCCCCACGGCCGGCCCAGCCTCTCCTATCTCCATCGCCATCTCCGTCCAGGCGACCTCCTCTTTTGGGAAAACACCTACCGTCCCGAACGGGACCCTCCGATCACCCACGTGATGATCTACCTAGGGCGAACGAGCCGGGGAAGATGGCTCATGGTCGGTTCCGAGCCCAATCACGGCTTCTACAACCCTCGGGGCAGCGGTCCGGATCTCCGAATTTTCGATCCTTTGCAATCGATGGGCGGCTTCCACAGAGGCTTCCATTACATTCCGTCCAAGCTCGTCGCTCACGGGCGCCCCTGGGGAGAGAGGGAAAGCGAGTGAGAGGAACCTCTTTGCGCCTCTTCCCTCCCCTCCTTCCTTGACGTCGACGAGGGAAAGCGTTTTGCTTATGCCCTAGCTCTCGTGGCCGCCGATTTTCCCTGATCGACTCTGCGAAGACGAGCCGGCGTGGCGGAATGGCAGACGCGCCAGACTCAAAATCTGGTCTCGGCAACGGGGTGTGGGTTCGAGTCCCTCCGCCGGCACTCCGGAAAATAGAAGATTTCCCTCGGGAAGAGCGTATTTTCCTCGGAAAGGCCCTTGCGCAAGGACGAGCACCAAATGACCGGTATGCGCAACCGGAAGCGGGAAGTTCTGGGATTGCATGGGATGGTCTAGGAAGAGAAGCCGACTCCGGTCGCCTAGCCCGAACCTCCCCAATGGCGAAACCGAGCAGTAGCACGGGATGGAACCGTTCTCCCTCCCACCAGCCCACCTGCCAGAGCTTGCCGGCGGCGGGCCCAGCAAGCGGGCAAAGATTTCTTCGATTTGCACGGTCTCGCCAAGATCCTCGAGGATCCCGGACCATCTCGAACCCGCCAAGGGGAGCGGCGATCCTTGCTTCGCCGCTCTCTTCCAGGAGCAAGTCACGCAAATCCGCCCGCTGCGAGAGGAAGAGGGCCATTTCGGTGCTGCAAGCCTTCTGCACCCCAATCGCTGGTAGAACCGGTTAGACGGGACGGAAGGGAATCTGAGAGCCCACGACGTCAACCGCTCCATATCCATTAGCTAGAAGCAGCATCTCAACACTCGCCTTAGAAACGTCCGGATCAGCGCAGGGACCGATCACGACCTTGCGGAGAGGTAACGTCGGAGGATCCAGGTTGCCCCGCTTGCCCGATCGGAAAATGGCCACCTGTCGAGCAAGAAAGTCTCGACGCTGGCGGAAGCGCATGCGATCGCGGTCCCTACCATCCGAGGAATAAATCACGCGCCACTCCTTTTCTGCGCTATAGGCCTCATGTTTACAACAGGGAGCAAATTCGTTAACCGCCCCAAGCAGCGCTGCTGCCGCCCACGGAGCCTCGTGGAACCTCTACTGCTCATCCCGATTGCAAGTTTGGCGTATTCTCGGGTGTAGCCGCTCTAGGTCTTGAAAAATGTCCTGGTCGCCGACGAACTTTTCCACAACATCGAGGATGCCCTTCACCAGCCGCCTTTGTTCCTCTGGCTCGTATTGCACGCGCACCAGCCTGCAACCGACGGGCATGTTCTCCCCGGCTTCGATTCCAATGGCGTAGCCCTCCCTACCCTGCGAATAGGCTCTCCATTGGCTCAAATCGTCCGATTCGGTCGAAAAACAGGCGACGAACAAGGGTAGCATCGGGAGTTTTTCTGCAATCACCCCTTCGGAAATCCCCGATAAGGATTCGAAAATCGTTTTCGGCAAGACGCCGCCATTGTCTGCCGATCGCCTCTTGTCCGTTTCCTCCCGGATGAGCCGGCAGTAACTTTGACACTCTTGCGCGTCATTGAGGCAACTGATCTGGGTAGCCCACAGCTCTCCGCTCTCGATGATTTTAACGAAGTTTTCGCCGGTGGTGTAATGATAGAGATAGGGCATCTCCGAGGTCGGATCTAGGGCAGAAAGCTCGCTCCAGATCTTACGGAAGCAAGGTCTCACCTTCTCTTGCCACTCAGACAGGGCCACCATCGGATCAAAAGGGAATATTCGGCATGGTCGGATAACGTTTGGAGTCGAAGAGCGGGCTGAACCCGGGAGACCTCTCTCCGAAGAGTCGTCTTTGCTTTGCGAGCGGGTGGTCCCACGTAAGCATGTTACCTTGTCCCTAAAGCATCTCACTCGTCAATCCCCAGCTCGGCAGCGAAAAGGACCAGTCCTACTTGCGTCAGCTTCTCCAGGGACTCCACGACGCTGTAGGAAGGCAGGACGAGCCGAGCTCATACCTTAGGGATCGCCCGAGCAAGCGATCGATGGCGCGAGACTGAGTGGGTTGCATGGGAACTCCTTAAGGACGCTGCGCTTCGATTCCAAACGGCTCCAAATCTCCCGAGGAAGATGCGCGAGATCGTCTCACCATCGCATCGGATTGGCCCACGATGGCCGTCTTCGGCGCTCGACAGAGCCATTGCCCGGTGGAGTCGGCGATCCTTCTGCTCAAAACGATGAAAAAGGCGGTTGCAACCGCGGCGTCGAAATTTGCCGCCATTCTCCCAAAAGCTCCGACCAGGGCCTACCTCCTCGTCGCTCCAACCCCCAGAGCAAAGCGGCGCTTCTGCGTTCGGAGTCTGACGGGCGCCGCGGATGCGGCGCAA
>NZ_CABFUZ020000105.1 GCF_902143385.2 Methylacidimicrobium cyclopophantes | reverse complement strand
AAAGCTTGCGATCCTCCGCCCGCTCGATCGAGCGGACGGTCGTCCCAAGGATCTTCACTCCCGAGCGCTCCAACGCGGCGGCGAGATTGAGCGGAGTCTGACCACCGAACTGGACGATGGCGCCGGAAGCCTGGGTCGCCTCGTAGACGTTGAGCACATCCTCCAACGTGAGCGGCTCGAAGAAAAGCAGGTCGCTGCAATCGTAGTCGGTGGAAACGGTCTCCGGATTGGAGTTGACCATGATCGCCTCCATCCCCAACTCCCGGAGGGCAATCGCGGCATGGACGCAGCAGTAGTCGAACTCGATTCCTTGGCCGATCCGATTCGGACCCCCACCGAGCACGAGAATGCGCCGCTTCTCTCCTGCCTGCGGTAGCTCGCGGCACCCGGCTTCGTAACTGGAATAGTAGTAGGGTGTATAGGCGGCGAATTCGCCGGCACAGGTATCCACGAGGCGATAGGATGGCCGAAGATTCTGCTCCATCCGCAGGGAGCGAATCTCTTCTTCCGAAAGTCGCCAGAGATGGGCGAGCTGCCGGTCGGAAAAACCTTTCCTTTTGGCCCGAAGGAGGGCTGCAGAATCTCTCGGCGCCTTCGCTAGCATTCTCTCCTCTTCCACCAACCCCCGAATTTGCTCGAGAAACCAGGGGTCGATGCCCGAAAGCTCAGCAATCTCCTCGAGAGCCATTCCAGCCCGGAAGGCATGGCGGATGTAGAAAATGCGCTCTGCTCGCGGGGTAACGAGATAGTGGCGAATCTTCTCCATCAACGGCAGTGGATCGGATTCGGCCCCTCCCGCTCCCAAGCCCCAGGAGCCGATCTCAAGAGAACGTAAGCCCTTTTGGAGAGATTCCTGAAAGGTCCTTCCGATCGCCATCGCTTCGCCGACGCTTTTCATCGAGGAGGTGAGCGTTGGATCGGACGCCGGAAATTTTTCGAAGGTGAAGCGCGGGAGCTTCGTCACCACATAGTCAATCGTCGGCTCGAAGCTCGCCGGGGTCTCCTGCGTGATGTCGTTGCGCAACTCGTCCAAGGTATAGCCGATCGCCAACTTCGCGGCGATCTTCGCAATTGGATAGCCGGTGGCTTTCGAAGCGAGGGCCGAAGAGCGCGATACCCGAGGATTCATTTCGATGACGAGCTGCCGCCCGGTCTTTGGATCGACCGCAAACTGAATATTCGATCCTCCGGTTTCTACGCCGATCTCCCGAATTACGGCAAAGGCAGCATCGCGCATCCTCTGATATTCCCGATCGGAAAGCGTCTGGATGGGAGCGACCGTGATGCTGTCTCCCGTATGCACCCCCATCGGATCGAGATTTTCGATCGAACAGATGACTACACAGTTATCCGCGCGATCCCGCATCACTTCGATTTCGAACTCTTTCCAGCCGAGCAAGCACTCTTCGATGAGAACCTCCCCGATGGGCGAGACCCCCAAACCTCCGCCGACGATTCGGTCGAACTCTTCCCGGTTGTAGGCGATTCCTCCGCCCATGCCTCCGAGGGTAAACGCGGGCCGGATGATCAGCGGAAATCTTCCGATCGCTTCGGCGACGCTCCGTGCTTCCTCGACGTTTTGGGCGGTCCCCGAGTTGGGAACGCTGAGCCCGATTCGCAGCATTGCTTCTTTGAAAAGTTGCCGGTCCTCAGCCTTTTTGATGGCCTCGGGCTGCGCGCCGATCATTCGGACGCCATACCGTTCCAATACCCCTCGGTCGGACGCCTCGGTGGCGACATTCAGGGCGGTCTGTCCGCCCAGAGTAGGCAGAAGCGCATCCGGCCTTTCCCGCTCGAGGATCTTCTCCAAAACCTCCACCGTAATCGGTTCCAAATAGGTTCGATCCGAAAACTCCGGATCGGTCATGATGGTGGCGGGATTGCTATTGAGGAGGATCACTCGATAGCCCTCTTCCTTGAGTGCCTTGCAGGCCTGCACTCCGGAATAGTCGAACTCGCAGGCCTGTCCGATCACGATCGGCCCGCTGCCGATCAAGAGGATCGAATGGAGATCATCCCTCTTGGGCATAGTCAGTGAACAAATCCTCTCCCGCCTTCTCGCAGGACGATGGTCGGCCTCGCCCTCTCTCCGAGGGAGAGGAGCACCGCCCCCCGATCCGCAGACCGTCGGAGAAGGCCGCGCGGGCGGGACCGAGAATTTCCCTCATGACAAAAGCTCGTACCAGTTGTTCCGACGCCTCGGTTCGAATCCCGCCTCGCCGATGAAGGTTTCGATCTCCTTTGCCGTCATGCGGAAGGTCGTCCCCGCCGCCGAAACGACATTCTCTTCCATCATGACACTTCCAAAATCGTTGGCTCCGAAGCGCAGCGCCACCTGCCCGATCTCCGGGCCTTGGGTCACCCACGATGCCTGGATGTTGTCGACGTTGTCCAAAAAGACCCGCGAGAGGGCTTGCATGCGCAAATATTCGGAAGGGCCGAGCTTTCTGCCGCCTAGGGCCGTATTCTCGGGCTGAAAAGTCCAGCAGATGAAAGCGGTAAAGCCGCGCGTCTCGTCCTGAAGGTTGCGGAGACGACGCAAATGTTCGATCCGATCCGCCAGGCTTTCGACGTGCCCAAACATCATGGTTGCGCTCGATCGCAAGCCCAATCGATGCGCCGTCCGCATCACCTCCAACCACTGGTCGGCCGAGCATTTGAGTGCTGCGATTCTCTTGCGGACTTCGTCGACCAAGATTTCGGCTCCTCCTCCGGGCACAGACCCCAAACCGGCGTCTCGAAAGCGACGAAGCACCTCTTCCAGGGGCATTTCGAACGTCCGAGAGAAGTGAATGAACTCCGGCGGGGAAAACCCGTGAATGTTGATTCCCGGATGCTTCTCCTTCAAATAGGAAAGAAGCTCCAAGTAGTAGTCGATTCCCAGGTCCGGATGGTGCCCGCCCTGTAGGAGGATCTGCGTTCCCCCGATCGCTTCCAGCTCGGCGACCTTTCCACTGATCGTCTCGGGGCTGAGGACGTAATGATCCGCGTCCCTCTTTCGCCGGTAGAAGGCGCAGAACTTGCATCCGACGTTGCATACGTTGGTGTAATTAATGTTCCGATCGACAATGTAGGTGACGATCCTTTCGCCCGCACCACCGTAGGCATCCTTCTTCTTCCATCTCCGCCGCGCATCGGCCAACATCCCGAGCTCCGCTAAAGGGAGGGAATAGAGGTCGTATGCCTCTTCCGGAGAGATTCTCTCACCGTCCAGAACCTTTGCCCCGATCTTCCCGATGCCATTCGCGTTAATCAAATCCACGACAGCTCCTTCTCGCCGACCATCTTTTCCTCGAGGATCCGCAGCTCTTCGCGAAAGCGGGCCACCCCGGATTTTTCCCTCTCCCCGACTTCATACCGAATGAAGCGCGTCAAATATTCGTACTGATCCGGATCTTTTGCGATCGAGGCCCGCGCCCCGAGACCGAGATGCTTCACCTCTCGCAAAAAGGCAGCTCGCTCCTTCCCGTTCGATTCTCCTCGACGCATCGCCCAAGCAGCAAAGACGAAAGGGAGCCCCGTCCACTCCCGCCAGCACGCTCCCAAATCCAAAAGCGTCGCTCCCGGATTCTCCTTCCGATAGGCGAGCGCCCGATCCCCGATCAAAAGCTGCGCATCCGCCCGCTCCGAAAAAGGGAGATACTTCGGATGAATGCCGAGAAACTTTTCCAAGAGTACACGGAGCAGCAGGAAGGAGGACCTCGTGTGGGGATCGATAGCAATCGCTCCCATTTCAGAAAGCGGCCCCTCGTGGACAAGAATGACGCTTTTCACAGGGCCGTCGGCCACAATCCCCACACCATCGACCAGAACGAATTCCCCAGAAAGACAGACGCCTAACGGAACCAGTGCTGCGTCAACCTCCGCCGAGCGAAGACGGTCGGGCAACTCCGCCGGCGGGAAAAAGGAAACCCGCTCCTCCAACCCGTGGATGAGCGGCTTGGCGTTGAGATAGGGGGCACAACCGATGCGAAATGGCTTCACGCGCGATTTTTCCGAACTTCTATCCGATCCTCTACCCCACATTCAATCATCCCGATCCGCCGAGAGCCTTTCATTCTGGTTCCGCTCTCCAGTCGACGATCCTTACCCGAACCCGTTTGCCCAGCATATCCCAGTCCAAGTGGCCCGCAACTTGCAATCGCCCCCCGATGCCGCCGCTCCTCGGAAGATCGAAGCCGAAGGCCTCACACCGGACCTCTCCGGACCGGAGAATCATTCGAGTGCGTCTTCCTGCTTGGAACGGCGTTCCCTCGAGGGCGAGGGCCGGAAAGGCGAAGAGCGGTCGTGCGTTCCCCGCTCCAAACGGGGCCAGCCGCTCCAACTCCTCGTAGAGAGGGATGTCCGCTGCGGAGAGGGGGATCTCGCCGGCAATCTTGAGGCGCTTCCGGAAGATCTCCGGGGATCCTTCGCGCTTCGCCCATTGGGACAAACTCTCACGAAACGAGCGTAAATTTTCCTCCCGTAGAGAAAAGCCAGCCGCCAGATCATGCCCCCCGAATTTCTCCAGGTGACCCGCGCTCGCCCGCAGCCCCTCTACGATAGAGATTCCCGGTATCCCACGAGCGCTCCCCTTCCCTTCTCCCGACTCGTTGAAAGCGATCACGGCCACCAGTCGATAGAACCGATTGAGAAGACGCGACGCCACGACTCCGGCTACCCCCGCATGCCAGCCCCTCTTGCCGACCACGATCGCTCCCCCGGTCAAGGCCGATGGCTCTTCATTCAAGGCCCGGAGCGCTTCCTCCAGCATCTCTTGCTCTACAAGCCTCCGCTGGAGGTTCTTCCGATGCAACGAAAGGGCGCCCTTTTCCGCCTCGGCGGAGGAGTCGGTCAGCAAGAGCCGTACCGATTCCATGGCATCATCCAACCGCCCGCTTGCATTGAGGCGGGGGGCCAGACGAAAAGCAACATCGTCCACCGTCGGATTCTCTCCTACGTTCGAAACGTTCGCCAGCGCCCGTAAGCCGGGCAAGCGGCGGCGTCCGAGCTGCTCCAGCCCCCGCGCGACCAGAATTCGGTTGTCGCCGGTCAAAGGCACCACGTCCGCAATGGTTCCCAGCGCAACCAAGTCCAATTCCTCTCGCAACGACAGCCGCTCGCGGTAAGCCGGCTCCAGTTTCAGGAGCCCGTGAAGCAGCTTGAAGACGAGCCCGGCGCTCGCCAAATTACTGCCTCGGCCATCGCGGTGCGGATTGACGATCGCCCAAGCCGGCGGCCAACGACCGGCCGGCCGATGGTGGTCCACGACGAGGGCATCGATGCCTTCCTCCGCCAGCCAAGACAACTCCTCGATCGAGGTAGTGCCGCAATCGACGGCCACCACGAGATCGGGTACTTTCTTCCCGCCGAGACCCTTGCTTTCTCTCTCCTGGCAGACGAGGCGAAAAGCCCTCTCCAACCCCTTCCGGGTAAGCCCATAGCCCTCCGAGGCCCGTTCGGGAATGAATGCAGATGCCGGCGCTCCCAAGAGACGCAAGGCTCGGACAAGAAGAGACGTCGAACTCACACCGTCGACATCGTAATCTCCGTAGACGAGCGTCCACTGCTTTTGGGCGATCGCCTCCCTTAGTCGATCGGCCGCCTTCCGCAAATCACTCAATCGGAAAGGATCTTCCAGATCCGCTAGCCTGGGGTTGAGGAAGCGGAAAGCCCGTTCCGCGTCCCGACATCCACGATCCGCAAGGAGACCGCCGAGCAAGGGGGAGACTCCGAGCTCTCGCCCGAGGGCTTCGGCTTCTTTCCCGGGCGAGCGGATCTCCCAAATCGTCTCGGCTTCTCGTCCCGCCTCCTGGCTGGTTTCAGCTTCGCCCATGAAGCGGCTTCCTCTCCCACTTTCGTTCCCTATCTTCCCGATTCGCATCCTAGGTTCGCCGACCTGCGCGCCAATCAGGCGGCTGCGGGGCCGGGGGCTGGGTTACTCCGCCATGCTTCTCCCGAAGCCCGTGGAGCCAATACATGAGGGCCGGTGTGAGAAAATGGGAGGAAAACATGCCGCCGAGCACGCCGATAAGGATCGCGAGCGCGAATGGGGAGATTACCGGACCTCCCAGCACCAGCATGGAAATCGTGGCCAAGAGAACGGTGCCACCCGTAATCAGCGTACGGGCCAACGTCAAGTTGACTCCGCCGTTGACATGGTCCTGGAAAGTGCCCGCAAGGCGTAGGCGGGCCGCCTCCCGAACCCGATCGGAAATAACGATCTTCTCGTTGATCGAATATCCCAAAATCGTCAGGAAGGCGCCAACCAACGGCATCGTGAACTCTCGACCCAGAATCGCCAGGAAGCCCACGGCAAGGAAGACGTCGTGAAGCTGCCCGAGTGCGGCGGCGGCGGCGAACGACCACTCGTAACGCACCGTCACGTAGAGGAGAATTGCGGCAAGTCCCAGAGAGAGTGCCAGCAAGGCCCGGCTTTTGAGCTCCTCCCCTACTACAGGACCCACGCTATCGAGCTTGGCATTGGCAAACCCGGCAGACGGAATCTTCTGCTGGAGGACCTGCAACGCGCGCTCCCCCTCGCCATAGCGAGTCTGCAGAGAGAGTTGTTGGAATTCCCGCGCATATTGCATCATGCTCGGATGAATTCCCGCCGCTTCGAGCGCGGCCCGAACCTCCTGGACCGGGACAGCCTGCCGGTATCCGACGGTCAAGGAATCTCCCCCCACGAAGTCGACTCCTAAGAGCCGATCACTCCGGAGGAAGAAGGTCGTCATCCCTGCGGCAAGCAGGGCCACCGCCAACCAACAGGCGGAACGGCGCCAAGCCAAGAAGGGGAAGTTCGGGCGGGTCAGAATCCGCATCATCGAAAGGCGTTGCAGCCAACCGACCGCGAGAAGCCATTCGAAAGCATTCCGTGTAACGACGAGAGCGGCGAAGAGGTTGGCTACGATGCCTAATACCAGGGTGACGGCGAACCCCTGCAATGGTCCGCTCCCGAGCCACATCAGAATTACAGCGACAAGGATTACGGTAACATTGGAATCGAAGATGGCGCTGAACGCTCGTTCGAAACCGGCCGTTACCGCTTGACGGATCGGCTTTCCCGCGTCGATCTCATCCCGCATGCGCTCATAGACGAGGACATTAGCGTCCACGGCCATGCCAATCGTCAGAATGACGCCGGCGAGACCGGGCAACGTTAAGGTGAAATGGAATTGCGCCAGGAATCCGAAGAGGAGAAAGAGGTTCACCGCTAGAGCGAGCACCGCGACGACGCCGGCCGCGCGGTAATAGACCACCATGAACAGCACGACGAGCGCCAAAGCCACCCAGCCCGCCCTCATGCCGCTCAAGATCGAGTCGCGTCCCAAGGACGGATCGATCCCTCGTTCCTCCAACAACTTGACGGGCATTTCCAGTGGGTTTTCCAGGACGCTTGCCAGATCTTCCGCCTCCTTGGGAGTCATGTTGCCTCCCGAAATGACAGCGCTTCGGAAGATCGCGGATTGAATCACGGGGGCGCTTTTCACCTCTCCATCCAACACGATAGCGAGCTGCTTCCCGATGTTGCTGCTGGTAATCGCCCCGAATCGCCGGGATCCCTCGTCGGTGAATTCGATCACCACCGTAGGCCGGCCGACCTCATCGAAGCCCCGGAAGGCCCGACGAACAAACTTCCCCCCCATCTCCGCCCGACGTTTCACCAAGATCTGACGCAATCCCCCGCCGGAGCGTCCTTCCTCCGGAGCGAAAGAAAGCACCTCATAATCCGGGGGAATCCGCCCTTGGCCCGCTTGAATCTCCGCGAGCAGTTGGGCGTTCTGCGGATGAACAAGCTTGAATTCGAGCTTGGCCACCTTCGAAAGCTGTTGGCGCGCGGCATTTTTTTCCGCCTCGGCGAGCCCCGGAATTTGCACGCTGATCCGGTTGCGACCCACCGGCTGGATAATCGGCTCGGACAAGCCGAACTTGTCGATCCGCTTCCGGATCACCGCCGTCGCCTGCTGCAAGGCTCCGGGAGAGGGCTGCCCCTCCAGCTCCAAGAGAAAAGCCGTCCCCCCTTTGAGATCGAGACCGAGCCGAATCGACTTATCCAAGGGAAAGAGGGAGAGCCCGGCGTTCGCCAAGAGCATGACGATGGAGAGCAAGCCCACCCACCGACGCACCCGTTCCTCCGCCGAGGTGAAATACCAGATGAGGGCGATGAGGAAAAACAGCGCGGTGACGAAGGACCAAAGCAGCATATTCTTTTCTTTCCGCCTGACTGACCGAGGCCTATTTCGCTTCGGCTTCCGCCTTCGTAACCGACGTCAGACTCGTCTTGAGCACTTCGATCTTCACATTCTCCGCCACCCGGATCACCACCGTCTTGTCCTTGACATTGGTCACCGTTCCTAAGATTCCGCCGTTCGTAATGACGTGATCCCCCGTCTTCACACCCGCGATCAGCCGCTCCTGCTCCTTCCGAGCCTTCTGCTGGGGCCGAATCAAGAGAAAGTAAAAGACCCCGAAGATCAATGCCATCGTGATCAGCGACGAAAAGGCCGGCATGCCCTCCGGCGGTGCACCGCCCTGAGCGCCCCCGGCCCCCGGTTGCGCCGCAGCCGCCGCGATCCAGAAAAGTTCCACGCCCATGATCATGATCCTTCCTTATATTCTTTCCGACGTCTTCTCTGCTCTGCCAGGAACGGATCCCAGCGCCCGGTCTCGAGTGCTCTCCGTATCCCTCTCATCAGGCAGAGATAGAAATACAGGTTATGCAGCGTGAGCAGCATAACGCCAAGAATTTCCTCCGATTTCAGCAGATGGCGCAAATAGGCTCTATGGAAATGGCGGCAAGTATAGCAGCCGCATTCGGCGGAGAGAGGCTCTGTATCCAAGCGAAACGATGCGTTCCGAAGGGAAAGCCGACCCCGTTCCGTATAGGCGACTCCGTGTCGCGCCAACCTCGTGGGAAGAACACAGTCGAAGAGGTCGACCCCCAGATTCACCATCTCGACGATTTGCCAGGGCTCGCCCACCCCCATGACGTAGCGAGGACGCCCAGGGTCGAGGTGAACCACCGTCTCCGCGACCGCGCGCAAGCCCTCCTCGACAGGCTCTCCGACGCTGACTCCCCCGATCGCGAACCCATCGAAGCCAATCGCTCCCAACTCTTCCGCACAGAGTCCCCGAAGCTTGGCGCTCCCTCCCCCCTGGACGATGGCAAAAAGTCCTGCTTCCGGCGTCGGAAGCCCGGAACAAGACTCCCGAAGGCGCCGCCAAGTCTCTTTCCCTCTGGCGGCCCAAAGAACCGTCCTTCGAACCGCTTGGTCGAGCTCGCTTGAGGACGCAGGCCAGGGAGGGCATTCGTCCAGACTCATCGCCAGATCGCTGCCCGCGATCGACTGGAACTCGACGGCAAGCTCCGGAGAAAGGAAGAGAAGCTTCCCGTCCAAATGGGAGCGAAAAGCCACTCCTCGGTCGTCGATGCTCCGGAGCGAGGAAAGGCTGAAGACTTGATAGCCTCCGCTGTCTGTGAGGATGGCGCCCGGCCACCCGAGGAATCGGTGCAGTCCACCCAAGGAGCGCAACAGATCGATTCCGGGCCGGAGCAGAAGATGATAGGTGTTGCAGAGGATCATGGAAGCCCCCAGGTCGAGAAGATCACGCGGAAAGACCCCTTTTACCGTTCCGCGCGTGCCCACGGGCAGGAACGCCGGCGTTTGGACCAGACCGTGACCCGTGCTCAACTCCCCGATCCGGGCCCGACTCTCCGTCGCCGAAGCAAGCAGCCGAAACTTCATCTCGATCTTGGGTAAAGCCGCCCCGCTCGCCCTTACTGCGTCAGCCTGGAATGAGAACGAAGGCTCGCCTCGGGGGACGATGGAACCGGAAGATGCCCAAGGCACCTCTTCCCGGCGGAGGGCGGTTCTGTCGGGATTCGGATGGCCTCGTCCGGCGGAGAGGGGAGAGAAGACGAGGCTGCTGCAGCCAGGCCGATCCTGCCTACCGTGGGAGAAAGCTTGTGAGGCATGCCGATTTGTCGTTGAGTGAGTCTACTCTTTTCCATAGAAGAGGAATCTCGCAAACTTTTTCGGATCGCGGCCAAGAGCCGGGATTCCAAGAGAAAACGAGGTCGTCCATCGCTCTATGCCCCAATTACGCCGAGAACCGCTTTTCCCGAAACGGTGGGTTGTTTTTGCGCCGGAGCGGAAGCAGCGGCCGATGGACTATCCGCCTCCGCCCGAGCCGCCGAATCCGGTTTGCCCGTTCATGGCGGGCAACGAAAGCCTCACTCCCCATGAAGTCTTTGCCATTCGTCCGAAAGGGGGCCCTCCGGACTCTCCGGGTTGGACGGTTCGGGTGGTTCCCAACCGTTTCCCGGCGCTTCGGATCGAAGGAGAGCTTCTTCCGGAAGGAGTAGGCATCTATGACCAGATCAATGGGATCGGCGCTCACGAAGTGATCATAGAGACGCCGGACCCCGAGCAAGAGCTCGAAGACCAACCCTTGGGAGGCATTACCGACGTGCTCCGGGCCTATCGGGCGCGGATCATCGATCTTGTGCAAGATATCCGATTTCGGTACATCTTCGTATTCAAGAACGTCGGCATGCTCGCGGGAGCCTCGCTCCGCCACCCCCATTCGCAGCTCATCGCTCTCCCGATCGTCCCCCGTGCGGTCGAGGAACAACAAGAAACCGCTCGTTTCCATTTCGAAATCAAGGAGCGAAGCCTCTACGCCGACGTCTTACAGGCCGAGCTCAAGTCGGGCGACCGGCTGGTCTACGAGAACTCGGCATTCGTCTCGTTCTGTCCTTGGGCGAGCCGCTTCCCTTTCGAGACTTGGATCATGCCCAAGTTCTCCGCGCCACATTTCCATACTCTGGACGATTATCAGCTTGGCCTGCTCGCGGAGGCGCTGCGCCACGTTCTTCGCCGGATTCGAAAAGGGCTGCAAAAGCCGGCTTACAACATGATTCTTCAGACCGCCCCCTTTCATCAGACCC
This sequence comes from Methylacidimicrobium cyclopophantes, assembly GCF_902143385.2. Taxonomy (GTDB): domain Bacteria; phylum Verrucomicrobiota; class Verrucomicrobiia; order Methylacidiphilales; family Methylacidiphilaceae; genus Methylacidimicrobium; species Methylacidimicrobium cyclopophantes. The sequence continues at coordinate 9,852 of NZ_CABFUZ020000105.1, read as the reverse complement.
GAGTCCGGGAATGGATCCCTCCCGAAATGGAATTTCGCTGGCATATCGAAATCCTTCCCCGCCTGGCGCAGAGCGCCGGATTCGAGTATGGTACGGGGTTCTACATCAACACCACCTTTCCGGAAGAAGCCGCGAGCTTCCTGCGCCGGGTTCGCACGGAAACCTAACATGAAGCGTCCTCCGCTTTCAAAAAACAGAAACGGAGCTTCCCGGATCTTTTCCCGAACGGAGCTTCAAGGATTATCACGGTGAACATCGTCCTCCTCTGGCACATGCACCAGCCCGATTACGTCGATCGCCGGAGCGGAAAGGCGCGCATGCCGTGGGTTCGGCTCCATGCGGTGCATAGTTATCTCGATATGATCGAGATGGTCGAACGCTTCCCCGGGCTAAAGGTTGCCTTCAACTTCACGCCCGTTTTGCTCGAGCAGCTCGTCGAGCTGGGTAGAGGCAGCGTCATCGACGATTGCGAGGCTTGGAGCAGGATCCGGGCGGAGGACCTCACCCAAGGCGAAAAGGAAAAACTCCTGGAGCATTTCTTTCGTGCCAATTTCGACACCCTGATCCGCCCCCTGCCTCGCTATTGGGAGCTACTCAATCGACGGGGCCGAATCGTCAACTTTCAGAATCTCTCAGAGCTGACCAACCTCTTTTCCGCCCAGGACTATCGCGATCTCCAGACGCTTTACAATTTGGCCTGGTGTGGTTTCGCCTGCTTTCGAGCCTATCCCTTTCTACGGGAGTTGCGGGCACAGGGACGAGACTTCACCGAGGAACAAAAACATCAGTTGCTCGACCTCCACCGGGAAATCGTCCGCACCGTTCTTCCCCGGTACCGAGCCGCCGTCGAACGAGGCCAAGTCGAAATCACGACATCCCCGTACTCTCATCCGATCCTGCCGCTGCTCTTGGATACGAACCTCGCCCGCCGCTCAATGCCGCACGTCAACCTGCCACCCCAATTTTCCGCTCCTGAAGATGTTCGAAGCCAGCTCGCGCTTGCGCAGGAAAAGATGAAAGAGATTTTCGGTACCCGTGCCCGGGGAATCTGGCCCTCGGAAGGATCCGTGGCCCCGGAATTGATCCCTTTCTTTCGCGAGGCGGGCTTCGATTACTTCTTCACAGACGAAGCGATTCTCTTCCGCAGTTTGGACCTCGATCCCCGTTGGCGCGGAAAGAGCGTCGATCATATGGCCCTTTTCCAAGGATGGTCCGTGAATTGGGGAGGGTCCTCGATTGCCGCCCTCTTCCGGGAAAGACCTCTTTCGGATTTCATCGGGTTCCAAGCCTCGCAGAATCCGCCCGACCAAGCCGCGAACTTCCTCCTCCACCATTTCGAGAATATCTGCCGCGCGGCGGCATCCCAAGAGACGGTCGTCTTGATCGCTCTGGACGGTGAAAATGCGTGGGAGGCATTCCCTGACGGCGGAGAACAGTTTCTCACCAACCTTTATCATGGGATCACCAGCCATAGCCGGCTTTGCACCGTGCGCCCATCGGACCATTTCGACCGCTATCCGCCGAAAACGGAGCTCGGAGCATTGCATACGGGCTCCTGGATCAATGCGGACTTCGACATCTGGATCGGCGACGCGGAAGAAAATCGTGCTTGGGAATGGTTGGGCCGAACTCGCCAGTTTCTCCGCCGCATCGCAGAAGACCGAACATTCCCTTCGGAGAAGCTCGCGGCGGCCATGCGCTCTCTCTTCGCAGCCGAAGGGAGCGACTGGTTCTGGTGGTACGGCCCCGACTTTTCGACGGACTCCGACCTCCTTTTCGACGAGATCTTCCGCACGCATCTGCGCAACGTCTACCTTGCGCTGGGCTTCTCTCCCCCTCCCTATCTCGACTTTCCGATCTGCGCTCCGACGCCTCCTACGCCATATGCGACTCCACGGCTCTATATCCACCCGCAGCTTACCGGCCGATTGGACAATTTCTTCGATTGGGTAGGGGCCGGCACTGTCGATGCGCTGGTGCAACAGACCGCCATGTTCCAATCGCACCGGCTGGGCCAGAAACTCTATTTCGGTTTTGACGAGGAGCACTTCTATCTGCGGCTCGATCTTGCCGCGGCGCCGGAAGAGATCGAGGTGGAATTCCTAGCCCCGCAGTTCCGTCGCGTGACCGCGTCCGTTCTCCCTTCCGGATCCTGGAGAGTCCGCACCGAAAGCTCCGATGATGCCGTACTCTTCGAAAACGCCGACGAACGAGGTGTCGCCGCCTGGGAAGACTTTTTCGTCCTTATGGTCCCCATCGCCGCGCTCGGGTGGAAAGAGAGAGATGCGGTCAGCTTTTTTGTGCGGCTGCTGCGCGACAGGCTTGTGCTGGAAAGATACCCGGAACGGGGAACGATCGATTTCTTTTTTCCGTCCAAGGATTTCGAAGCTCGCCAATGGTTCGTTTAAGCTCGCTTCGGCTGGTCTGGGTCGTCCACTTTCATCAGCCGTCGGGGAACTTCCCGGAAATCTACCGTCGCTTCCGCGAGCGGGTCTGCCGCCCCTTTTTAGACTCTCTCGAGCGCCATCCACGAATCCGGATGGGACTCCACTTTTCGGGCGGATTCCTCCGTTGCCTTGAGCGAGAGGAGCCGGAGCTCGTCGAGAAACTCGCCGGAATCGTTTCCCGCGAGCAAGTCGAGCTGTTGGGCGGCGGCTTCTATGAGCCCATCCTGAGCTTGATTCCCAGGCAAGACGCCCTGGCGCAGCTTCGAAAGACCGCCGAATGGATCCAAAAACATTTCGGAGTGGTTCCCCGGGGCGCATGGCTTCCGGAATCCGTGTGGGAACCCTATTTTCCGGAACTCCTCGTCGAGGGAGGATACGAGTACGCTTTGTTGGAGGACCGCTTGCTCGAACGGGCCGGTCTGGAGCCGGGGGAACTTTGCCATCCTTTTTTGACGAGTCACCTCTCCTCCACAATTTCCCTCTTGCCGATCGCATCCCGCCCCTCGGCGGAAATCCCTTTTCGGCCTCTTCGGGAGATCCACGCTTCGCTGGTTCAACTCTGTCACCGTCCCGATCCGCAAATGTTGATCCTGGCTCAGAACGCCGAGGCCTACGGATTTTGGCCCTCGACCTTTCACCGCTTTTACGAAGAGGCCGTTCTCGAGGAATGGCTGACCTACCTAGAAAACCAATCGGAGCGGCTGGTCTTGGAACGGCCCTCCGAAGCCACCGCTGGACGCTGGCCGTCCGTCTTCGTGGCTTCCGGAGCTCGGACCGACTTGGAAGGTTTTGCACTCCCCGCCGCCGCAAGCCGCTCCTACTTCTCTGTGCGGGAAGATCTTTCGCACCGCTTCGACGCGGATCGTTTCTTCCGTTTTCTTCACGGCGGGGCATGGCAGGAATTTTTCGCGAAATATTCCGAGGCAAATTGGCTCCACAAGAAGATGCTCGCCGCCAGTTTCCGAATGGCGGATCTGCCCAATGCGGCCAACCTTCCGTGCCGTGAATCTCTCCTCGCCGCGCAGGACCATACGTCCTATTGGCACGCGATGAGCGGAGGGCTTTTCGCCAACTATTTGCGTGACGCGGTCTTCCGCTTGCTCCTGCAAGTCGAGGAGGAGGTCGATCGGAGCTCTCCTTCGCCTCCTGCCGCCACAGAAACGGCGGATCTCGATGCGGATCGAGAACCGGAAGTGATCCTCCGAACGCAACTCTGCCGAGCCGTAGCGGATCCGGATTACGGGGGCTCCCTCGTCGAATTGGCCTTCCTTCCCTCGCATTACAACGTCGCGAACACCTTACGCCGGCATCCCAAAGTATTCCCGGAGCTCCCGCCTATAGAGCCGATCGAGGATTGGCATCGTCGCCACCTTTTCCAAGAGCACTTCGTCCCATTCGAAACCTCCCTCTCCCAATTCGAAAAGGAGTCTTACATCGAGCGCGGCGACTTCGTGAACCTGCCTTACCGCATCGTCTCACTCGGCGCGGACGGTGCCGTGCGGCGGCTGCTCCTGGAACGGGAAGGAGGAATCTATCTCGATCAGGAAAGGAGGCCGCTCCGTTGCCAGAAGCTCTTCGAGTTGGAGGAGCCGGGTATCCTCCGAGTGCGATACTCGATCATCAACGAGAGCGAGCTGCCGCTCGAACTCCTCTTCGTCTGCGAGGCGAACTACAGCTTCCTTTCTCCGGAGGGGCCGCAACGTTTCCTCTCTTTCGGGGAGGAGAGGCTCGCCTGCGGCATTCTTTTCGAGAAGGTCGACGTCCAGTCTTGGCAACTCGTCGACGAGACCCGCTCCTTGCGTTGGACCTGGACGCTCCCCGACGGGCCATGCACTCTCTGGCACTACCCTGTCTACACCATCGGATATGCCAACGGACAATTTGAGCAAAACTATCAAGGCTCGTCGCTCGGGATCGTCCGTCCGCTCCATCTCCCTGCGCTCGGAATACAAGCGTTTACAATTTTCACTCGCTTCGACCATCTCCAAGGTTGATCTCGAAAAGGGTTCTCACTACTCTGCTGCGCAAGGGATGAAAAAGATCTTTCTGATTTCATTAAGCTTCAGTTTCATTGTCTTGGGGTGCGCTTCTCCTTCCAAGAAGCTAAAAAGTGGGGAATCCTCGGCCCCAAGCTCGGGATCTATGCCCCAACCCGCCAACCAGCCCGAATCGGCTACCTCCAATCCGTCCGGCGGAACAACCCCCTCTTCGACTGGCTCATCCGGAACTCCTTCCAGCCAAACCCCCGCCACCGGACAATACAAGCCGTGGGGGCAGGAAGGCCAGGCACCCGGTGGACCCTCTACCGCAGCTACCAGATATCCGAAAGGTCTCCCCGTGGAGGGGAAACCGGGTTATGTGAAGAGCCCCTACGCTCCTGAGGCTGGATTGGTCGACGTCCGAGGCTTTCCTCCGGGAACAGAGGTGCGATGCCCCTATACCGGGAAGATCTTCGTAGTCCCGTAAGCCTCCGAGGAGCTTTCCTCTCCGAGCGGGGAATCGGAAGAACGGTCTTCTGCTCCTCGTCGGATCGTGGACCCTTGAGCAGAAGAAACTACGGCACAAACGGCCGCGGACCCTTGCCCGTCGTTACCAGTAAATCGAGCGAGGGAAGAAAGTCGTGTTGCTCCCTCTCTCTTCCCGTCCGAGAGCGAATCCTTCTGCCGCATTCCGCCTTTGCGTGCAAAAGAACGCCCTCCCCCTCCGTTGCTTCTCTGATTCGGTGAAAAACTTGGAAAGCACGAAAAGATTCCGTACCGGATTTCTCGGCGGAACCCCTTTCGCGCTCCCTCGGTGAGTGAACTCCGGCCGGGATAGGTCTGTCGTCAGGAAACAACCCGACCCCTACGAGCCAGCTCCTCCTGGTTCTTATCGGGAAAGCGGCGCCGCCTAACGCCGGGCCAACGCCTTCTCGCCGATGGGCGCATTATTCTGGGAAAGCTGCCCCATCTGCTTGAGCCAAGCCTCGTAGTCGCTCTGCGTATCTACGACGAGAAATCCCTTCATCGCAAAATGCCCGACGCCGCAGAGCTGGCCGCATGCAATTTCAAAACGTCCCGTGTGCGTCGGGGTGAACCACATCGGAATCGTCAGGCCGGGGATGGCGTCGCGCTGAATGCGCATCTGGATGACATAATAGTTATGAACAACATCCCTGGAGCCCAGGTAAATCAGGACGGGCTTGCCCACGGGGACGTGCATCTCGTTCATGGTGATGATATCATCCTTCGACGCCGGGTCGGACTTGTCGATGCCAATGGGGTTCATCGCATCGGCCAAGCGCATATCGCGACGTCCGAGTCTCCCATCTGGCCCCGGGTAGTGAAAGATCCAACCAAACTGCTGGGCAACCGCTTCGAGAGTGACCGCCTCCCCGGGGCCCGGCGGATTCAAAACCCGATTCCCCCAGAGCGGAACGGAGAATCCGAAGAGGAGCACCATTTCCACAAAAATGATCGTCCATTCCAGGTGCTTGGGCCAATCCGCCTTCAATCCTTCGTAGCTGGCATTCGGGTTTTTGTTCGCTCGAAAGCGGGCCAGGGCATAGACGAAAAAGCCGAACCAGATGGCAAAGAGAATCACCGAGAACCAGAGGATGGTCTCCATGAACTCGTCGATCTGCTTCCCATGCTCGGACATGCAGCGAGAAATGCCAGTAAGCTCAAGAAGAAGTGCGAACACGATTGAATCCTCCCGATTGATTTCGCGACCGATTGGCCCGAATGAAAAAGCGAATGAAAGCGCCGAAGACGATCCCGAGCAGGACCAGCATGAGAATCACGGCCGGCAAGATACCTCGCGTCGCTTGGGTCTTGGGCACGCCGCATACGGCGCAAGCCCAGCTATCCGCGGGGATTGCACCAACCAGTGCCGCAAGCAGGATCCCGATTTTTGCTAAACGTTCCCTCACCATTTCCTCTTTCCCATCCGGGAAAAGCAGTCGGCCTCCTACCTCCGTCGCGCTCCCCTTCCGAGATCAACCTCTTCCAAGTAGGCTTCTTCCAAAAACTCGGCATACGCTGGCGGCGGCTTTCGAGCCCGTCGGTAGAGCGTCCATATGAAACAGGCGACACTGCCAAGCGGGATCAGTACGATCGAGACCAAGGCCCATGCAGCGGCATCTCCCGCCTCATGGCCGAGAGCCGGTGCGTTCAGCACCCCCGAGGAGAGACGGTCCCCGATCGCAATAAACCCGATGACTCCGAGAAAAAGCAGCCCTCCGCCCAAGGAGAGAAGCGTATTCATCCTGGTCTTCATTCGATGAGCCCCATGCGTCGCGTCTTTCGCAAAAACCAGATACCGTAGGCGACCACGATCAGCGCCACCGCTAAGGAACCTGCTCCGAACCAAAGAAGCGATCCCCCCTCGTTATGGAAATATCCCATCAGGGCCCATCCTCCCAATCCGAGGAAAAGGCAGGTAACGATCGTCACGAAGAGGATGTGAAATTGCCGAAGCGACATAGGCGCTCTACCTCACGAAGTTCAACTGGTCCGCGTAGCAGCAGAGGAATATCACAAGTAACGCCACGACCGATGCGATCGCAAGGCCCATGAGTTGATGGACCGTCTTTTTCTCCGTGAAGAAGTGCATCAGGATCCCGAGGGCCAAGATCGCCTGAGCCCCGGCTACGAGCAGGACGATCCCGATGTTGCCTCCGCCTAGCGGCAGATAGGAGGCGGCTACGTTAATGATCGCGAGCAGCAGCAGGAGCCCGAACACCTTGATGTACGCTGGGATTTGTTTCCGGGGATCGTGGATTTCTTCGCTCATTTTCTTGTCTCCCGTCGGGAAGGTCGGCTTACAGCAAATAGAGGGTGGGGAAGAGAAAGATCCAGACAAGGTCGACGAAATGCCAAAATAGGCCCGCAACCTCGACCCGGTTGGCCAAGTGTTCCGGATTTGTTCGATACAACTTTGCTCCCGGCCCCCAAAAGAAGCCGAGTACCAAGAGACCTCCAATAATGTGAAGGCCGTGGAGGCCGGTCATCGTGAAGTAGGTAGCCAGATAGGTGCTGTAGCGAGGCGTAAAATTGGACCACCACTGGATTTCGCTTTTGGGAATCTCGAGCACTTTTTCCTCGCCTCCCGCGGGACGTCCGAAGATCGATTGCAGCTGATATCCGAAGCTTCTCGACTCCTCCGCATCGGGCAAAATGCGGAGGATTGGACTCTTCATCGCCTCAGCCGGGGTCATTTCCAGATGCCCGGTGATCTCCTGGCCGTTGTTGAGGATCACTCCGTAATGATGGAACTTATCCTTGTACTCCACCGTCTTCACGCTCAGGAAGACAACTCCGCAAATCAACGTCGCGCCGAGCCATCGCCGATAGCTTTGAAACTGGCGCATCTTCAGCGCCGTCCACGCCATCACCATCGTAATGCTCGACGTGATCAGGACGAAGGTGTTGAAAAGCCCCATCGGTACGTTCAGGAGATGATGCGGCCAGTGGGCCGCTCCCATCCGCAGGAAGATGTAGGCGGAAAAGAGCCCTCCGAAGAGCATCACCTCCGAGGCTAAGAAGAGCCAGATGCCGATCTTTGCGTTATACGCTCCCGTATCCGGCCGCGCCGTCACGGTATAGGGAATTTCCATTTCCATCTCGTGGTTCCTTTGCTTGCTAAACTAAGGAGAGTTTCGGATCCGCCACTTTGCGTTCTTCCGGCTCCCACTGCGGCAGGTAATCTCGAGGCGCGCCAGGAACGCTGTATTCGTATGGCCCACGGTAGACCGTCATCGGGTGGGTGAAATTCCCATGTCCCGGCGGGGTCGGGGCCGCCCACTCGAGCGTATTCCCCTGCCACGGATTATCGGAAGTCACCTTCTTTCCGCGCCAGATGCTCCAGAAGAAATTGATGATGAAGGGAATTTGCCCCAGCGCAAGGATCCATGCAGAAAACGACATCACCTGATTGAGCCAGAGCACGTTTTGCGCCATCTGCCAGTTAGCACCCCCATCGTACCATCGGCGATGAACCCCCGCGAATCCCTGGATGAGCATCGGGAAGAAGACGCCGTTAAAGAAGATGATGGTGAACCAGAAGTGCACCTTTCCCCAAAATTCGTTCATCATCCTTCCCGTGGCCTTGGGGAACCAGTAATAGAGACCGGCGAAGAGGCCCATGATCGACGCGGGCGCCATCATGTAATGGAAGTGGCCGATCACATAGTAGGTGTCATGGAGCACCAGGTCCGATGCCGTCCACCCGAGCGGCAACCCCGTCAATCCCCCGATGCCGAACATCGGCAACCAAGCAAGGGCGAAAAGCATGGCCGTGGGAAGACGAATCGATCCGCCCCAGAGCGAAAGGAGCAACACCGTTCCCAAGAGAACGGAGGGGATCGAGATCACCGTCGTAAAGATCTGGAAGAAGGTGGTGATGCTCTGGCCCATCCCCGTCATGTACATGTGATGCGCCCAGACGATCATCGAGAGAAAGCCGATCGCCAGCATCGAGTAGACGAAAACCTTGTAGCTCCACAACGGCTTCCGGGTGTTGTTGGCGATCACTTCTCCCACGATTCCCATCGTAGGAAGAATCTGCACGTAGACCTCGGGATGACCGAGAAACCAGAACAGATGCTGCCAGAGCAATGCCGAGCCGCCGCCGCTCACCGGCCAGTGGCGGCCTCCAATAATCAAACCGTCGGGCGAGAAGAAGCTCGTTCCAAAAAGCCGATCCATGAGCTGCATGATCGCTGCCGACTCGAGCGGCGGAAAAGCGAGGAGTAAAAGAAAAGCGGTGACCAGCTCCGACCAGACGAAAACGGGCAGGCGCATCCAGTGCAAGCCGGGCGCCCGAAGCTGGATGATCGTGGCGATGATATTGATCGATCCGAGCAGAGAACCGGTGATGTTGAAGGCCATGCCGATGAGCCAGAGGGTTTGCCCGTTGAGGATCGGCTCGAAACCCATTCCCGTGTCCGCGATATCGGCTAACGGGACATACGAGGTCCAACCCGATTTCGCCGCTCCCCCGGGGACCAGAAAGCTCGCGAGCATGATCACGACCCCAACCAGGAAGGTCCAGTAGCTCGCCATGTTCAAGCGGGGGAAGGCCATGTCCGGTGCACCGAGCTGCAGGGGGACAATGAAGTTCCCGAAGCCGGCGAAGAGCGCGGGGACCATCGCCATGAAGATCATCATCGTTCCATGAATGGCACCGAACGAGTTGTAGAGATTCGGGGTCATTACGCCGCCGGGGGCCATGTTCGAGCCGAAGACAGCGCTCAAGAGCGGACCGATCACCGGTACCGGCTTCCCCGGGAAGGAGAGCTGCCATCGCATCACGACCATGAGGCCAAAACCAAAGAGCGCAACCAGCAGCGAGGTGATCATGTACTGAATCCCGATCACCTTGTGATCTGTCGAAAACACCCAACGCCTCCACCACGGAAGCTCGA
>NZ_CABFUZ020000104.1 GCF_902143385.2 Methylacidimicrobium cyclopophantes | reverse complement strand
CAAGCCGGCCGCCGGGGGAGGCGGATAGGGGGGGAGCGGGAGCCAGAGCGAGCTCCGCGCTTCGACGGGTCCCCTGGGGAAGAGCTCGGGATCGCCGGGCGCTGCGGCCGGCAGGTCGAGCTTTTCCCCCACGGCGGGGAGGGGCTGTAAGGGAGCCGGTTCCAGGGAAGCCCGGAGGGCGCCGCGCGGGCGGATCAGCCGGCTCGGGTCGGCCAGATCGAGCCAGAGATCGGCGTTGCGGGAAAGCGCGGAATCGGGATCGCTCGCCGAGAGGAGATAGACCCGGCTCGTCGGCGCCGGGTCCAAGAGCGGAGGCACGTAGGTGACGTCGCAATAGAGCAAGATCAAAAAATGGACGGCGGCGGCCGCGGCGCAGGCCAACACCAGCCGCAGGCGGAGCTCTCCCCCGGTAGGCTGGTCGCTCTCCAGGGTCTTCATGGGCCTCCCGGCGGTTCCGCGTCGGGCTGCGTCGCCAGCAACACCGACCATTTCTGGGCGAGCGCGGCGTTCATGATCTCCACGAGCAGGCCCGCCGGAGCGTCCTTATCGGCCCGGATCACCAGCGTCTGGGGAGGGCGGCCGCGGCCCGCTTCCTCCAGCAGTTTGCGCAATCCCGCGAGGTCGAGCAGCTCGTCCCGGCAGAAGATCAGGGGCTTGCGTCCCCCGCCCTCCTTGGTTTCCGGGGTGAGCGTCACCGAGACGATCCATCCGCCCGAGGGGACCCGGACTCCGAGGGAACTCTTCGGGAGCTCGACCACGAGCCCCGGCTGGGTGACGAAGGAGGAGCCGAGGAGGAAAAAGAGGAGGAGCAGAAAGAGGACGGTGACCAACGGGACGAGGTCAGTCGTCCCGCGCAGCAGGGTCAAGCGAGGCTGCAATCTCGTCGGGGAAGGGAGCGGCACGATTGGACCTCTTGCCGTCGGCGAGCGCATGCAGGACCTCGATGCCAACCCGGTCGATGTCCTGGGCGATCGCCGTCAGGCGCGTTACGAGATAATTGTAGGCGATCGACGAGGGAATGGCTACCGCGATTCCCGCGGCGGCACTGACGAGCGCCACCCAGATCCCCGAGGCCAAGTCGCTCACCGAGACCGAGCCCGAGGCCCGGTTCATGGCGAGAAAGGCCTCGATCATGCCGGTGATCGTCCCCAAAAGGCCGAGGAGTGGCGTGATAGAGCTGATCGTCGCCAAGATCGGCAAATTGGCCTCGAGCGGAGGCAGCGCGAGCTGGGCCGCCTCCCGGGTCATCTCCCGCAGCTCGGCCGGGGGATAGTCTCGCCGGAGGATCGCCTGCCGGGCGATTTCGGCCGCCCGCGCGGGCGTTTCCTGACAGCGAAGGAGGGCCTCCTCGTACCTCCCCTTGCGCAGCAGGCTGCAGAGTCCCGTCAGAAACGAGTCGATGTTCGACTCGGCTTTTCGGTAGAAGAGCATCCTCTCGAGAAAGACTCCCGCGGCCAGAACGCTGCAGAGGAGAATCGGCCACATGACGAGCCCGCCCCGGTGGACGATCTCGAAGAGGCTGATCGCTTCCGGAACGACCCGGGGATTCGCTTGGGCGGCCGCCGAAAAGAGGAGGGAGTAGGGGAGCATCACCAGATAAAGGATTTGGCTTGGGCGAGGATCCGGTTTCCGTCGATCACCGTGAAGCGCCAGGCGTAGACTCTCCCGTGCTGGGTGTAGTCGTCTCCAACGACCAGGAAGAGCGAATGGACGTTCCCATGGGCGCGCCGCGAGAAATCGACCTGCGACCAGACGGCCTCGCGCGTCTTTGTCTGCCGGTACTCGAAGCGGGCCAAGAGATCCCGCGGCTTCCCCCGGTTCCTCCAATGGAAGACATAGATGTCGCCCTGGCGCATCGCAGCGTCCTCGGGCGTGATCGCTCCCCAATTCCAATACATCTTCTCGAACATCAAGGCCGGGGGCGGGCTCGACTTGACCTTCTTGGTCGGCACGTTGAGGAAGTTCCAGACCTTGACGATCTTGACCCGGGGGTCGAGGGCGAGGTATTCGCCGCCGGGCTCCGTTTCGTACGCCCGCCGGACCTCCTCGGCGAAGCCGCCCGCCGACAGCCCGAAGACCCCAAGCCAGAGAAGCAGCCAGACCTTCCGCACTCTCCCCTTCTTCTACACCACCTGGGCCCGACTGAAAAGAGAAGGATCGGGCGGGTCGTCCGAATCGCCCCCCCTCCCGCTTCCCGCTTTCCCGGCCCCGGCGACCACGAGACAAAACTCTCCCCGCGGCTCCCGCTCCTGGTACCGACTCAGGAGAGCTTCGGCACTCCCCCGGAGGACCTCCTCGAACTTCTTGGTGAGCTCCCGGGCGAGGCAGACTTCCCGGCCGCCCAGGACGGCCGCCGCCTCCTCCAAGGATCGCCGGAGCCGGTGGGGGGATTCGAAATAGACCGAGGTGCACTCCCGCTCCCGGGCGGCCTCCCACTCGCTCCGCCGCGCCCCGGCCTTGACCGGCAAAAAGCCCCCGAAGTAGAAGGGAGTCGTCGAAAACCCCGAGGCCAGGAGCGCGGCGAGCACCGCGCTGGGCCCGGGAACCACCTCGACCACGATCCCCTCCTCGACGCACCGGCGCAAAAGCCGCTCCCCCGGGTCGGAGATCCCCGGCATCCCCGCATCGCTCACCAGCACCACCCGCTTCCCCTCTCGCAGCAGGGAGAGGAGTCCCGAAAGCCTCTTGGCTTCGTTGAAGCGGTGGTAGCTCACCAAGGGCTTCCGGATCTCGTAGTGGGCCAGAAGCCGACCCGTCCTCCGCGTATCCTCCGCCGCCACCAGCTCCGCTTCCCGCAAAACGCGCAAGGCCCGGAGGGTGATATCCTCCAGATTGCCGATCGGAGTCGCCACGACCCGGAGCCGGGGCGCCTCCGCGGCCGAAGGAGCCGCGCCCCCCGCGCCTTCCTCCCGCCCGGACTCTCCCCCCTCTTTCTTTTTGCGCCGCTTCCTCATCGAGCTCCCGATGCCATCGCTCTTCTCCCCGATGGGAGAGTAAAAGGAAAGCTTTGCCCGCGCGAGGCCCGTCTCGACAAGCGGCCCCTCGGGGCGCTAGGCTCCAGCCGCGGCGCGGGCTCGTGGCGAAACGGTAGACGCGCTAGACTTAGGATCTAGTCCCACACGGGGTCGGGGTTCAAATCCCCGCGAGCCCACCGGCCGCCTCGAGGCCGGAAGCGGCCGGTCGCTGCCCGATCTCGAACGCTTCCTCTCCGGGGAGCGATTCCGGTCCAGGCGGGCAGGGGGCCAAGGCGGCTTCTCAAAAATTGCAGGCAAAGCCCCTTTTGTGGAAAAACGCGCTTAACGGCCGAGGCAAGCTTTGGGAAAAAACCTCAAAACCTCACCCGGGCCGGAAGAGTGCTGCGCATACGCGTGCTGCTCGAAAGCGCCGGGTTGGAACGAGGCTTGGAAAAAAGGGAGACATGAAGAGGAAAACAAAGAGCTATCTTTCGGCTCTGCGGGCGGCCTTGCTGACGGCTGCCTTGGCGGGGCTTGCAGGATTCGGTATCGGCACGGCGAGAGCGACGGTCTTCGGGCCGCTCCAGCTGCCGGGGCATGGGAGCGTGGTATACGGTACTGCTTCCCAAAATGCTGGTTATGGAACGGGAGGCGCGGGGACGATCACTGTCGGGACCCCCAACACCGTCATCAACTGGGGCAACACCGGCGGGACGATTGGCGCCAGTCAGCCGGGAGGCTTCAACATCGGGGGCAGCGCCGCGCTGACGATTGCTACCGGGGGCAAGGCGTTGCTCAACGTCGACATCACCGGGACTCCGTCCCAAATCTTTGGCGCAATGACCGCGACGGGGAATGGTGCGGTTTTTGTGGCGAACGCCAACGGAATCACCGTAGGGCCGGGCGCGACGATCACGGCTCCCGCAGGCTTGGGTCTGATCGCGGCGACCGTCAACGCGGCGCAGTTTGCCTCGAACGGCAATATTCCGGTGAGCTTTGCGAGTTCAGGTCCCTTGACCGTGCAGGGCAACCTGCAGGGGGTGGGTAGCTTCGTCCTCCTGGCGGGATCGGGGGCTGTGAACGTTTCCCCGATCCAGAGTTCTGGCGGGGTGACCTTTGGGACGAACAACGTCACGATCGTAGGGGGAGTGGGTGGCACGGTCGTCCCTACGACGTACAATGCGGGCGATGCCTCCGGCAGCGCGACGCCATCGGCCACGGCTCCGACGACCGTGACCCTCAACCTGGGCACCTCGGCAAACCCGTATAACATGACCAGATTGACGGTGCTGGCGAACGGGAACCTCGTGAACAACGGGGTGCTCGGCGGAGTCTCCAATGCTCTGGGCACTGGAAACGGCAATGGTAATGTCGCCACCCTCCAGTGGACGGGGACGCTCACCAACAACGGCACGATCAATGCCATGTTGGATAGCTTCTCCACAGGCGGCAGGGTCGGCTTCAATGGCAACACCTCGGCGGCCTTGGCCTACGGCGGGTTGACCAACAACGGGACGATTGCCACCAATAGCAGCAGCACGCTCTACGTCGAGCTGCCTGGGTCGATCGTCAACAACAGCGGCGCAACCATCAGCAATGTGGGTGGCTCGGTCTGCCTCTACGCGGGCCATGTAGACCTTCCGCTCTTCACCGGCGTGGGTGGTGCGGTGATCAATCAGGGCTCGATCGTCGCCTACAATGGCGTGGCGCTCGAGGCCTCCAACCCGAATCATGTGGGGCCGAACCCGGGCGGTGGGGTCTTTAGCAACGGGGCGATTCAGATCCTGAGTTCGACCGCCGACACCTCGGCGTTTCTCTGCGTCAAGAGCTTTACGGGCAACGCCTACCTCGGCGGAAGCGTGACGACTCCGAACGATGCGCTCGGCTTGTACAGAGCCTACTTCCAATCGGGAACTCTGCCTGTCTCGACCTTCACGCTCGCCACGAACGTGACGGCGCAGAACATGGTCCACTTCACCGGCGGGAGCCTGACGGGGGGTGGCACGGTGACGACCAACAAGCTCTTGCTGCATGACTTCGTGGGGAACGTGAACAACCGGGTGAGCACCAATCCGCTGCTCAACGGCTTTCACGTCGCCAACGGAACGAGTGGGAACACGGACGTGGTCATCAACTTGGCGACCAACGGCGATGGAGCGATCGGGCCGCAGGCGGTCAATCTGGCCATCCATGGCAATGCCACGATCCACTCGGGCGAGACCTCGACCTTCGGCTCCGCGATCGGCGGGTTGAAGACGACGCTTCTGCCGACCGAGGCGAACGCGGGCAGCAACCTGCTGGTCCAGGCGAGCGGCAATCTGACGGTCAACCCGAGTTTGGTCGGGCCGGAGGATGCGTCCCTCTCCCAGGCGGCGCTGGGTGTCAAGGGGTTCGTCTTCCCGGGCGGGATCGTGCTGATCGCGGGAAACACGCTGACGCTCAACACGGTGGTCGACAACGGCTACGCGCAGACCGTCGTGGCTGGCCAGGGGATCTTCTTCCAGGCTCCCCATATCGTGACGGCGGCTCCGGTGATCACCAACGGCAACGCGTGGGTGAACTTCAGCACCGTGCCCTCGACCGTTCCGGCGATCTACGCGGCGACTCCGGCGCTGACAATCTCGCCCTTGGCCTACTCGATCGTGGCCAATCCGAGTGCCTACCACATCCGTTCGTTCATGCCCTAAGGGCGTAGCGGGCGAGAGCCGGTTTGGATTCCTGGAAGGGGGGCTTCGGCCCCCCTTCCTCTTTTTTGCCGGCGCGGCGGACCCGCCTCCGGTCCGGATTACACCGCGGGGTCGCGACGAGGAGCCGGCGGCGGTAGCGAGTTGACACCGCTGCTGGAGCCCGGGTAGCCTTCCCTCGATCGTGTGGCTCTGGGGAGGGGTGTCCCCCTCGGGCGGCGCAGAAAGAGGCATTGCATGGAGGACAGGGTGAAGAAGAAATCGAATGGCAATCTTTCCGTTTGGCGGGCGGCCCTGCTGACGGCAGCCTTGGCGGGGCTCGCAGGATTCGGTATCGGCTCGGCGCGGGCGACGGTCGTCGCACCGCTTCAGCTCCCGGGACATGGGAGCGTCGTGGCCGGAAGTGCGACGGCGACGGGCGTCTACGGGGCCGGAGGCACCGGGCATATCCTGGTGGGCGCCAACGACACGGTCATCAACTGGGGCAACACGGGTGGGAGCATCGGAACCAATCAGCCCGGAGGCTTTAACATCGGCGGCAGCGCGCACTTGGTGATCACCGGCGCCGCCGGGCTGTCGCTCCTCAACGTCGACGTGAGCGGAAGCCCCTCGCAAATCTTCGGCCTGTTGAACACCAACATCAACACCTTCGTCGCCAACGCCAACGGGATTACCGTTGGACCCGGGGCCACGATCGTGGCCCCCGCAGGGATCGGCTTGATCGCGGCGACCGTCAACGCGGCGCAGTTTGCCGCCAACGGGACCCTGCCGATCAGCTTTACCGCCGGAGGTCCCCTGAACGTGCAGGGGGATCTCGTCGCAGCGGGAGGACCAGGTCACTCGATCATCCTGGCGGGCTCGGGTGCGGTGAACATCTCGCCGATTCCCAACGGAGCCGACCACTACTTCAAGCCCGGGACCAATGTGACGGTGATCGGCGGGGTGGGAGGGGTCGTTTCGGGGGGCGCCTTCACACCCATGGATTCCCTCGGAAGCTCGACCCCCTCGGCTTCGACTCCGACGACCGTGACCCTCAACTTGGGCAGCTCGGCCCACCCGTATGATCTGCGGCTGAGCGGGCCCAACGGGACCGTGCCGAGCGTCGGAACGATGGTGTTGGCCAACGGGAACATCGTGAATGACGGCGTCCTCTCGACGAGCACGACCTATCACGGGATTCCGAATGCGCTTCCCGCGCTCCAGTGGACCGGCACTCTCACGAACAACGGGACCATCCTGGCGGAACTCAATAGCGCCGTCACCGGTGGCCGGGTGAGCTTCTACGGCAATACTTCGGCGTTGCTCCCCTACGGCGGGCTCGTGAACAACGGGACGATCGCCCAGAACGTGGCGGGAAGGTTCGTGGTGAATCTGCCGGGCACGATCGTCAACAGTAGCGGTGCGACCATCTCCAACGTTGGAGGCCAGGTTGCCCTCTGGGCGGGCAGCGCCGCCTTGCCGGTTCTTCCGGTGAGTGGTGCGGTCATCAACCAGGGGAGCATCGCCTCCTCCGACGGTATTGCGCTGGTGGCCTCGAATCCGAACCATGTCGGACCCAATCCGGGCGGCGGGGTCTTTAGCAACGGGACTCTCCAATTCGTCGACGGGAACGCCTTCGCCGACGGAGCCTACCTCAACGTCCGCAGCCTTACGGGCAACGCCTTCCTGGGCGGGAGCATCAGCGTCGCGGATCCGAATGGGCTGGCAACCGCCCTGCTCCAGTCGGGATCGCCCGGCGGGGTCTTCGTGCTCGCCGCCAACTTGACGGCGGGGTCGGTCACCTTCACGGGCGGAAGCTTGACGGGTGGAGCGACGATCACGACCAACACCCTGGCGCTGACCGACTTCACGGGGAACGTGAACCACCGGGTGGGCACCAATGCGCTCCTCAATGGGTTTACCGTGGCCAATGGGTCGAGCGGGAATACCGTGATCCTCCTCGACATGCCGACCACGGCGGACGGCGCGATCGGGCCGCAGGCGGTCAATCTGGCTATCCATGGCAACGCCACGATCCACTCGGGCGGCAGCTCGACCTTTGTGAACAGCCTGGGGAGCACGGGAGTGCTTCCCACGGAAGCCAACGTGGGGAGCCAGCTGCTCATCCAGACCAGTGGGAACCTGACGGTCGCCTCGAGCGTCCATGGTCCCGAGGATTCTGCTTTGAGCAGCCTTGCCCTCGGGGTCCACGGCTTCGTCTTCCCCGGCGGCATCGTGTTGTTGTCGGGCTATTCGAACGGGGTGCTGACCAACCCGTCGGCCGTGCTCACCCTCAACACGGTGGTCGACAACGGCTATGCGCCGACGGTTCCTGGGGGCCAGGGGATCTTCTTCCAGGCTCCGACCATCGTGACGGCGGCTCCGGTGATCACCAACGGCAATGCGTGGGTCAACTTCAGCACGGCGCCTTCGATCGTTCCGGCGATCTATGGGGTGGCCCCCGCGACGAATATCTCGCCCACCGCCTACACGATCGTGGCCGATCCGAGTGCCTACCACGTTCGTCCCTTCGTGCCCTAGCGGGCTAAGGGAGGAGAAGCGGCGGAATTCTTCGGGAAGGGGGCTTCGGCCCCCTTCCTGCGTTCCGTCGGCTCCGGAAGCGGAAAACGAGGGATCGCCGATCGGGCTTCTGGCGGTGTAAGCCCGAGGGCTCGCGGGCGTCAGGCCGCCGCGCCACCCTTCGTCAGGGAGCCGCTACGGCCGCCGGATCGTGGATTGGTTTCCCGCTGAGGGCGATCCCTTGGAAGGATGCCAACCACCCCGAGGGAGATCCCAATGCCCTATCGCTTGCGCTCTTTTTGGCGGATCTCCGGCGGAAGGGAGGGGTCTCCTAATGGCGGAAGATGCCAACCGCCAACAGGGAGAGCATCAGGCCGACGAGCCAATAGAACTGGGTCCGCAGGGAATGGTCGATCCGTTCGAAGCGCTGATCGATCCGCTCGAAGCGCTGGTCGACCCGCTCGAAGCGCTGATCGATGTCGCGGCGGAGCCCGTCGATCTTGTTTTCCACGAGGGCCAGGCGCTCTTCGACGGTTCCGAGCCGTTTGTCGATCTGCTCGTAGGCCCCTTCCAGGTGGGCCATCCGCATCTCTATGGTGTCGGTGGGCATGCCCTTCCGTGGGACGATAGCTTGCCGCTGCGCAACCGGCAAGGAGGGGAGCAACGGTTTCCCGCATTTCCCGGGCATCGGTTGGCATGCGCTCGTTCTCGGATGAGGGATTGTCCGTGCCCAGCGGGCGAGATGGCATGGTGCACCGGGGGCTGGTGGGTCGATTTCGGGCCTCGTGGAGAGTGGGGAGGCCGACTTTACCCTTCGCGTCGGTCGTGGCCGTTGCGATAACGGACGAAGAGAACGCCCTTGCGCTGGGCGAAGCGGCGCCCTTCCTCGATAATCCGCCGGCCGATCCCGAAGCCGAACGACTTCTCGGGCGCACCCGGGAGCAGGTCGGCGAATTTTTCCGGCTCCGCAGCAAGGGCGGCCCGCAGGGCTTGGAGCAAAAGGAGGGATCTGCGCTCGGCCCGCTCCACATGGGACTTGTCGAGGGCCTTCGAGATCTCGACGGCTCCGCAGACCGGCTTTCGGGTATCCGGAGCCTCTCCAACCACCAGGGCGTCGGCCCAGCCGATCTCCCGGCGCTCCTCCCCGGTGATCGCTCCCGTCCGCAGGGCGACGGCGGCTATCCGGTTCCAGGTCTTCGGATCGAGCAGCTCCGCCGACTCGACGTGATCCAGGAGGTAGTTGGCGAGCTTCTTCTGCGCGTCCGATTCGATGATCTTGCCCCCCATCCAATCGAGCTCCAACTCGATGCCATGCAGTCTCCTCTCGGCGGCATCGAATCTCTTTTCGGTGGCCTCCAGGAAGGCGTGGAGGGTGGTTTCGAGGGTGGAGAGCCTTGCATCGACCTCGGAGAATCTCTTTTCGGTGGTTGCGAGAAAGGATTGGAGCGTCGCTTCGGTGCGCCGCTGGGCCTCCTCCAACTTGCCAAGGGCCTCCCAGACTTTCCGGGAATCCTCCCTACGCTCCCGATCGGCCTTCCGGAAGCGGGCGGGGAGCTCCATGAGGTCCTCTGTCAAGAGTTCGCGGCGCAGCTCTTCCCTCCACTCCGGATGCTGCCGGAGTACGGCAAGGAGGTCGGCTGTGGACCGTATGGGGAGGCTCACGGAGGGACTCTACCCGCCGGACGTCCCCGCCGCAAGCCGCCCAAGGCGACCGAGCGGCTCTCGACGCGTCCGGATGCCGAGCGAACGCGCTTGCGGGCCAGAGGGGGGGTGGGCAGAATTCCTTTACCCTGTCCCCCTCCCCAAGCGCTTCTTCGGGCCGATCGGTAGCCTCGCGCGGCCAGGCGACCAATTTGGTGGGGATCCCCTCGGCCCTGCTGGCCGACCCCGACTTCAACGAGAGGCCGATCCGGCTCTCGATCCACGGGGTGCGGGAGATGAACCCGGGGCTCTTCCGGAAGCTAAAGAGGACGCGGGATCGCGACGAGGCGGCGCGGATCTTCGAGGACTACATGGATGTCCTCTTCGGCCTCGACGACGAGCAGCGGTTGGGCAGCGGCCCCGACGGGAGGCGGCGGTACCGGGCGAGCTACCGGCGTCTGCTCGAAGGTTGGGCTTTCGACTCGAATGGCCCGGAAGGTGCTGTGCTCAAGGGGTGGGTGGAAAGCCGCTTTGGGCTCTTCCCGACCTATCATAAGCGCCCGATCGAGCGGTTTTCCTCTCCCGCTTGGGTGAGCTACGTGGAGGAGAAGATGGCGAGCCGCTTTCACAACAATGCGATCCAGATGCAGCTCGACCTCCTCTACGAGTTCGCGCAGTGGTCGCTCGACCGGGCGGCGGGAAGGGGAGAGCGCCACCGGATCCTCTACCGGGGGGTGGAGGGATTCGAGGAGAACGAGATCCTCGAGCGATACGAGAAGGGGAGGGCCCTGGTGCTCCTCAACAATCTCGTCTCCTTCACCGCCGATCGGAGGGTGGCCGAGCAGTTCGGCGGCTGGATCCTCACGGCACGGGTCCCATCTGCGAAGATCCTCTTCTTTCGAGAGCTCCTTCCCCACCATGCGCTCCGGAGCGAGGAGGAGCATCTGGTCATAGGAGGGGCCTTCCGGGTCGAGATCGGGCGGCCATGACGGAGGTTTCGATCGAGGAAAGGAGGGCGCGGGCGCTCGGAGCCTACCTCGGGTTTGCGGTCGGGGATGCTCTCGGGGCGACCGTCGAGTTCCTTTCGGCGGAGGAGATCGCCGAGCGCCACGGGGTCCACCGCCGGATGATCGGAGGGGGCTGGCTCGGGCTCAAGCGGGGTCAGGTCACTGACGACACCGAGATGTGCCTGGCCTTGGGCCGGGCGATCCTGGCGCGCGGCGGCTTCGACCTTTCGGCGATGGCGGAGGAGTTCGTGCGCTGGTACCGCTCCCGGCCCGTCGATATTGGGGCGACCTGCCTGCAGGGAATCCGCCGCTACCTGACCGACGGTTCGCTTGCGGCCGGCCGCAGTCGCTGGCACGGAGGCAACGGCGCCTGCCTGCGCAATCTCCCGGTCATCCTGGCGACTTTGAGGGATGAGGAGGCCTTTCGACGTTGGACGATCGACCAGTGCCACTTCACACACAACCATCCCTTTTCGGACGCCGCGACGCTCGCTTTGGGGGAGATGGTCCGGCGCCTGCTCTCCGGAGCGGGGGTCGCCGCTGCCCGGGAGGCGGCCGAGCGGCTCGTCGCCCGCCATCCGGTCTTCTCCTACGAACCGTTTCCCGTGAGGTCCTCGGGCTATGTCGTCGATACGATTCAGACGGTCCTCTTTACGTTTTTTGGAAGCCACTCCTTCGCCTCCTGCTTGATTGCGACCGTCAACCGCGGTGGAGATGCGGATTCGACAGGGGCGCTCGCGGGAATGTTGGCCGGGGCGAGATACACGATCGAAGGGATTCCGCGGGGATGGCGCCGGAGGCTTTCGCGCACGGTTACCGAGGAGATCGAGAGGCAGGTGGACGGGCTGCTTGCGCTGGCCGATTCCAGGGCCGGATAGCGGCGGCGGACGAACGGGCCGGATCGTTTATCGTTTTTTGATTGCGGGCCGGGCCCTTTTGAGTCCAAAGGGCGGTTGGAGTTCCGTAGGTTGCAGGACCGGTCATGGCGGATCTGCTCTATATCGCAGGAACCATTCTTTTCTTCGCGCTGGCGATGGCCTACGGGGAGTGGTGCGACCGGATCTAGATCTAAGGGCGAAGGATGCTGGCAATTCTGGGAATCGTTTGTGTTGGGCTTTTGGCCTATCTTTTCGCAGCCATGATCTGGCCGGAAAAGTTCTGAAATCTTTCGGAAATGACGACCTCCTTTTGGTTGGCCCTCGGGTTGTTTTTTCTTGTCCTGGCGGCCGTGAGCCTGGCTCTGGCCCACTACCTCCGGCAGGTCCTAGAGCCGGGTGGGAAGACCTGGCTCGATCCGCTCCTCGGGCCGCTGGAGCGCTCGACCTACCGGCTCTGCGGGATCGAACCAGGCCGGGAAGAGGGCTGGAGGGGCTACCTCGGATCGCTGCTGCTCTTTAACCTCGTGGGACTGCTCCTCACCTATTGCATCCTGCGGCTCCAGCAGTGGCTTCCTCTCAATCCCAAGGGCTTCGGGGCGGTCTCCCCCGACCTAGCCTTCAACACGGCGGTGAGCTTTACCACGAACACCAACTGGCAGAACTACGCCGGGGAATCGACCCTTTCCTACTTTTCCCAGATGGTGGGCCTCGCCGTGCACAACTTCACCTCGGCGGCGAGCGGGATCGCGGTCGCCGCCGCCTTCCTCCGGGCGCTGGTGCGGACGGGAGCGAAGACAATCGGAAACTTTTGGGTCGACCTCGTGCGGACCACCTATTATCTGCTCCTGCCCCTCGCTTTCGGCATGGCGATCGTCCTGGTCTCCCAGGGTGTCCCGCAGAATTTCTCCCCCTATGCGAGGGCGCGGCTCGCGGAGCCTGTCGTGATTGCGGGGGCCGACGGCCAGGAGCATCGGGTCGAATGGCAGGAGATCGTCCAGGGCCCGATCGCTTCGCAAGAGTCGATCAAGGTGTTGGGGACCAACGGAGGAGGATATACGAACGCCAACTCGGCCCATCCCTTCGAAAATCCCACCCCCCTTTCCAACTTGCTCGAAATCCTGGCCGAACTTTGCATTCCCGGAGCGCTGGCCGTCTACCTGGGGCTCGCCGTCGGAAAGCCCGCCCACGGATGGGCCGTCTGGGGGGTGATGGCGCTTCTGCTCTTCGGAGGCATCCTGGTCTGCTGGCGGGCGGAGGCGGGAGGCAACCCGCTCTTGATCGCGCAGGGCCTATCCCCGGTGGAGGGCAACTCCGAGGGGAAGGAAGCGCGGTTCGGGACCCTCGATTCCGCTCTTTTCGCTGTCGCGACGACCGCGACCTCGACCGGCGCGGTCAACTCGCTCCACGATTCCTACATGCCCCTGGGGGGGCTGGTGCCCCTCTTCAACATGGAGTTGGGGGAAGTGGTTTTCGGCGGGGTGGGATCGGGGCTCTACGGAATGCTCGTCTTCGTGGTGGTCGGGGTCTTCCTCTTCGGGCTCATGATCGGCCGGACCCCGGAGTATTTGGGCAAGAAGATCGGGGCGAGCGAGGTCAAGATGGCCGCCCTGAGCATTCTTGTGCTTACTCTTTCGATCCTCGGATTGAGCGCCTGGGCGATCGCGAGTCCCTGGGGCTTGGCCGGAATCGCCAACGCGGGCCCGCATGGGTTGAGCGAGATCCTCTACGCATTCAGCTCGACGACCGGAAACAACGGGAGCGCCTTCGCGGGTCTTTCCGGGAACACCCCATGGTACAACACGACCCTCGGGCTCGCGATGCTCGCGGGACGCTACCTCATGATCGTTCCAGTCCTGGCGCTGGCGGGGCTTCTTGCCGCCCAGAAAAAGGTGGCGGTGAGCCAAGCCGCCTTTCCGGTCTCGGGCGGCCTTTTCCTCGTGCTCCTGCTCGCGACGGTCTTCATCGTGGGCGCCCTCAACTTCTTTCCGGTCTTGGCCTTGGGACCGATTCTCGAGCATTTCCTGCTCCACGCGGGGCAGACCTTCTAAGGGTGGAGAATGAAACCGAAAGAGTTCCGTTTTGCCGATCCGCGGCTCCTGGCCCTCTCGTTCCGGGGAGCCCTGTGCAAAGCCAGCCCGCTGGTGCTCTGGCGCAATCCAGTGATCTTCGTCACCGAGATCGGGGCGCTGGTGAGCACGATCGAGATCTTTGCCTCGCCCGAGCCGAAGTTCTTCACGGTGCAGATCTCTCTCTGGCTCTGGTTCACGGTCTTGTTTTCCACTTTCGCCGAAGCGATGGCCGAGAGCCGCGGAAAGGCGCAAGCGGATAGTCTCCGACTGGCGCGGACGATCACGACGGCCCGCCGGCTCCGGGAAGGGAGGGAGGAGGCGGTCTCGGCGACCGAGTTGCGGAAGGGAGATCTGGTCATCTGCGTCGCGGGCGACATGATCCCCGCCGACGGAGAAGTGATCGAAGGGGCGGCGACGGTGGACGAATCGGCCGTGACGGGGGAATCGGCGCCGGTAGTCCGGGAGAGCGGGGGGGACCGGAGTGCGGTGACCGGGGGGACGAAGGTGATCAGCGACCGGATCGTGGTCCGGGTGACGAGCGATCCCGGCCAGACCTTCCTCGATCGGATGATCCAACTGGTGGAAGGGGCCAAGCGGCAGAAGACCCCCAACGAGATCGCCTTGGGGATCCTTCTGGCGGCCCTGACCTTTCTCTTCCTCCTGGTGATCCTCACCCTGGTTCCGTTCCTGCAATACCTCCACGCTCCGGTCTCGATCGCGACATTGGCGGCCCTCATGGTCTGCTTGATCCCGACCACGATCGGGGGCCTCTTGAGCGCGATCGGCATCGCGGGCATCGACCGGCTGGTCCAGCACAACGTGATGGCGACGAGCGGCCGGGCGGTGGAGGCTGCGGGCGACATCGACGTGCTCCTGCTCGACAAGACGGGGACCATCACCCTTGGGAACCGGATGGCGACCGAGTTCGTTCCGGCGGCGGGGATCGATCCGCTCCGGCTGGTCGACGCTGCGCAGCTTGCTTCGCTGGCGGACGAGACGCCGGAAGGACGTTCGATCGTGGTGCTGGCCAAGCAGCAACATGGGCTGCGGGGGCGGGAGGTGTTGGAGAACCAGGCGCACTTCGTTCCCTTCTCGGCGCAGACGCGGATGAGCGGAGTCGACTTCCCCGAGAGCGACGGGAACCCGGCGCGCTCGATCCGCAAGGGCGCGGAGGATGCGATCGAAGCCTACTTGCGAAAGCAGGGAGGGAGCCTTCCCGAGTCGGTCCGCCAGGCGGTCGAGCGCATCGCCCGGGACGGCGGCACACCGCTGGTCGTCGCGGAAGGAAAGGAAGCGCTCGGGGTCATTCACCTCAAGGATGTGGTCAAGGGGGGCATCAAGCAGCGCTTCGCGCGGCTCCGCCAAATGGGCATCCGGACGATCATGATCACCGGGGATAACCCGCAAACCGCGGCCGCCATCGCGATGGAGGCGGGGG
>NZ_CABFUZ020000103.1 GCF_902143385.2 Methylacidimicrobium cyclopophantes | reverse complement strand
GGGGGACCGGCGGCCAACGCCGCCGTGGCGGTCCGCCGGCTCGGCGGAAGCTCCGCCTTTTTCGGCTATCTCGGCAGAGACATCTTCGGAGAGCGCCATGCCCAGGAGCTGGTGGAAGAGGGAGTCGAAATCTCGCTTCTCGTCCGGGGAGACGCCCCGACCCCGCTTGCAGTCAGCTTGGTCAAGCCCGACGGAAGCCGGACCGTGGTCAACTACAGCGGAGCGACCCCGAAGCTTCCCGCCGACGTCGCCGATCGTCCCTTGCCTTCGGCGCGGGCCATGCTCTTTGACGGCCATGAGCCCGAGATATCCTTGCGGCTCGCATGCGAAGCACGGCAACGCGGGATCCCGACGGTCTTGGATGCGGGTTCTCTCCACGCGGGGACGGAGAGCCTCTCCGGAATCGTCGACTACCTTGTCGCCTCCGAGCGCTACGCAGTGCAGACAACCGGCTCGATCGATCCGGAGGAGGCGTTGAGACGCCTTGCCGCGATCCATCGCTGCGTCGTGATCACTCTCGGGGAGAGAGGGCTCGTCTGGTCCGAGAAAGAAGTCCGAGGGCGTCTGGGGGCCTATCCGATCCGCTGCGTCGATTCGACGGGAGCGGGAGATGCCTTCCATGGAGCATTCGCTCTCGGCGTCGCTCGCGGCATGGCTTGGAATGCTCTGCTCCGCTTCGGCTCCGCCGCCGGTGCCATCGCTTGCACCCGCCTGGGAGCGAGGCAGGGGCTGCCTCGAGCCGAGGAGGTCGCGCCCCTTCTCCAAAATGGCTACTCCTCGCCGTCGTAATAGGAAAGCGGACTTTCCCGGACGATCTTCCGCTCGGGTTTGAGGAAAAACTTTCCGGAAGTCGGGTAGAAGGTGACATCGGCTTCCGGATGATTGGAAACCACCAGCAGCAGAAGATCTCCGGGACCAGGATTTTCGATCTGATGCGCCTCCTGCGGCTTTGCGAGAAACCAATCTCCCGACACGACCTCCCAGCGCTCCTCGCCCATTCGGACCCTGCCATTCCCTTCCTGAACGCCGTAAAGCTCCCATTGCGCGGCATGGGCGTGGAGCGGCCAGTTCACGGCTCCGGGAGGAATCCGGACCAGGGTAACGTCAAAGGGATGGCCCCCTCCCCATCGGCCGACGTCCTTCTTGCCTCCGAGGGCGAGGCTGATCTCCTTTTGAAAGAGATGGTACCGGCCTTTGGGGGATCGCCGTTCCTGCCAGGGGATTTCGTCGAGGTTCCTCTTCATGGGAAAAGCTCCCCTCCGTCTCGCGCATGGCAAGGGAAGAGCCTCTTTCCCGGAGGATCGGTTCCTCCGGGAAAGAGGCAACAGAGAAAGCTCCTTCCGAAACCGGCGCGCTTCGGAAACACCACGAACCGCAAGCTACGGCGAAAGCTTAGGAAGAGTGGTGGTCGCTACTTCCTTTTTCGCTCGAGCCCCCTTTCTCGCAGGAGCCTTTCTTCTTCCCGCACTTCCCCTTCCCAGAGAGCTCCGAGCACTTCTGACCCGAGCAACCCGAGGCCGCCCAAGCGGGCAGCGAGTAGGAGAGTCCGGTCACGAGCAATAGACAACCGAGGGCGATCTTCTTCATGGACTTAGCATAGCCGTTGCGATCCTCAAAGCGAGTCGAATCTCTCCGAGAATCCGCTCCGCCGCCCGAGAACGCCTGCCGCGCTCCTCGACAACGACCTCAAGAAAGTAGTCCATTGCGTCTCCCAACGTCTCCGGAAGCCCTTCGAGAAGTTCCGGTAATCGGGGGACCTCCTCGAGGCAAACCATAGGAAGCTCGGACCGGTTCTGCCGGCCGCACGCGTGGGCCAAGGGGGTGAGCCTGGAGGGCGGGCTCCAATCCGTCATCGGTGGCGAGGATTGTTTTCCCACATGGCTCCTCCCAAGACTAACTCTTGCTCTCGCCTGGGAGGGGCAGCGGGCCACCGGCCCCACCTCCGGGCACTTCTTCCGGTTGCCCTTTCGGCAGCAGATGGCGCGGAAGAAAAAAGCTGTTGGCGATCACGGTCGGAATGATCGCGGTTCCGACGATCGCCGCCACCAAGGTCGAATATTGGCTCTTGTCGATGATCCCATGCGAGAGGCCGAAGAGCGAGGCGATCGTCCCGAAGGTGAGCCCCGAAGACATCAGAAGAGTGGTGTACATGGCTTCCTTATGGGTCGAGCCGTAGAATTTCGCGACCGGATAGACGCTGCCAATCTTGGCGACGGCTTCCGCAAGGAGAAAGAAAATCACGCCGGCCGGCGCCGCAATCACGGCGGGGATCGAGACGAGGTAGCCCGCGCGCGTGAAGTAAAATGGGGTCAAAACGCCGATCGTGACCGTGCGCAGCCGCCGAATGAGGACAGCATTGCGTCCGACGCTTCCGGCGAGCGTCATGCCGATCAGATAGGCGGGAAGCACCGCTTCGCTGCCCGCCCAAGTGGCCAGCGACCCCATGCCGAGAAGGCAGAGAAACAAGAACTTCGTCTCGAGCTCGGAGGGTCGCTCCCCGTACCGCTCCAAGAGCCGCCTCGTGAGCCACGGAAGGCCCACGAATGCCGTCGCCACCGCAAGCGTGAAGAGCAGGGTTTTCCCCGTGAAGGGCGCAAACACCAAGCCGAGTGTAATCACGGTGCCAAGATCGGTGACGAAGCAGGCTGCAAGAATCGTCTTTCCAAACTCGGTCCGGTTGAATCCGAACTCCATCATCACGGTGTAGACGACCGCTACGGAAGTGGCCGCCAGAGCGATGCCCGCAAGGATGCTCGGCATCGCTTGCCAGCCGAGAAGATAGTGGCCGGCGGCCGCGCAGCCGAACGCAGGGAGCAGGAAGCTCGCCAGCCCCACCGCCGCCGCTTCCTTCCACTTGCGCCGGAACACCTGCGGATCGAGCTCGGCACCCGCGAGAAAGGTAAGAAGGATCGCTCCCGCGCCGGCAAAGGTCTTGACCCAGGGTTCGTTCGTCCCGAGCACATCCGGCCCGACCGTGGCGCCAAAGACCGCCGAGGCGATCATGCCCACGATGATTTCGGAGAGGGCGGTTGATATCCGGAGCCAGCTCGAGGCGAGGCCCGCAAGCAGGGCGAGGCCGAACCAGAGGGCGGCAAGCGCCCAAACGGAAGTCATCGGGACCCTCGTCGCCGGAGGTCGGGGAGCGGCGGCGCCGGACCGACTCTCGGGTCGGGGAAGCGAATCGCCTTCGAGGAAACCGTCAATCTCTGCGACAACACAACTCCCCCGCGTGTAGGACCGTCGGTAGGAGTTATCAGCCGAAAGGCGGTTTTGGGGAACTCCATCCCCTTGGGATCGATCATGCTAGAGACGAAGGCGACGAAGTCAAGACAGAACACTTTCTTCCGGGATCGAATGAACCAACGCCGCCCTCTGCGAGGAAAGGTCCCCGCCGATCGGACCGGAGAGGCTCGGCCGTTCCGACGAACCGCTATCGGTGGGCACTTTTTCACGGTTGCACCGAAGGGATCCCGACCGGTTGCGCCGAGGAGGGGCTCGGTGCGCGGCCGGCCGGAGCGGCCGAAACGCCCAGCTTCGGGACTTGGGAAGAAGGCGTGCGTAGAGAGGATTCCTCCCATCCGCCTCCGAGTCCTTTGACGAGCAAGGCGGTCAATACGAAGCGCTTGCCGAGTGTCTGCGCATCGTCCCGCTGGCTCGTCAGCCACTCCTTATTGGCTTGAACGATCTCAAAGTAGTTGGCCAACCCTCGCCGGTAGCGGTCCATCGTCATGTCGACCTGGCGGCCCGAAGCGACCACGGCGTCGGCGAAACGCCGCTGCTGCTCCGCCAGGATCCGAATGCCCGAGAGGTAGTCCTCGACTTCCTGAAAGGCGGCGAGGACCTCTTTCCGATATTCCTGGACCGTCACCCAGTAGCTCGCCTTGGCGGCGCTCAAGCCGGCGATGAGACGTCCCCCTTCAAAGATCGGCACGTCGAGCAGCGGGCCGGCGGCCCAATAGGCATTGTGCAGGGTCAAGAGGGTATTGAAGAAGAGGCTTTGGAAGCCGCCGAATCCGGCGAGGTAAAACGAGGGATAAAAGGCGGCTCGCGCCACGCCGATCTGCTCGTTGGCGGCCGCCATGAGCCGTTCCGCCCGCGCGACGTCCGGCCTTCTCTCCAAAAGCTCCGAGGGCACTCCCGCGGGGACCGCCGGTGGTTCGCCGGCCAGCGGCCGCGGCTGGAGATGGAAGGCTGATGCAGACTCGCCCGTGAGCGCGGCCAACCCGTTTTCGACCTTCGCGCGGCTCCAACGAAGCCCTTCCCGCTCTCCCTTCACCTGCTCGAGCTGGCTTCGGGCTCGCTGAATGTCGAGCTGCTGGCCGAGGCCCAGTCTGGTTCTCTCCTGCGTAAGGTGGAGATCGGTTTCAAAGACGCCGATGATATGATCGAGGATCGAGAGCTCGAGATCGATCTGGCGAACCAGGTAGTAATTTTGCGCAACCTCCGAGGTGAGCGAGAGCCGGATCGCCTCGAAGGCCGCTTGGACCGCCTTCGCCTCTTCCTTGGCGGCCCGGAGCTGGGGGAGCTGCCGCCAGAGGGAAAACTCGTAGTTGGTGTCTCCGACGGCGGCCCAAGGATCGAGTTGACGCGGGAACGGCGGGACGGGCCATTGCCCTTGGGCCGCGTTGGAGACCGACTTGAGCCACGGGGTAAAGTCGAGCGTCGGATAGAACATCGCTTTCACTCCCAGGACCTCGGCCCGCGCCTGAATCATCCGGCCAAAGGCCTCGGCCAACGTCGGATTGGCCGTAAGCACGGCCGCTTCGAGTCGGTCGAGCTCCGGATCCCGATACATCTTCCACCAGTCCCCCCTTCCGAGGAGATGCTCTTTGGGTTCCGCCACCTTCCACGAGGGCCCGGGAGGCGCATGAACCGGCTTGGCCGGCGGAGCCCACTTGTAACTCCGGGCGATCGGGACCTTCGGCCGCTCAAAGCTTGGGGTGAAGCAGCCCGAAAGCAGCGGGAGGAGTATGGCCAAAAGCCAGCGCAGAGAGCGGACCCGATCCGCTATTGCGGCGGCTCGACCACGAGGACCGGGCAGGGCGACTCGCGGATCACCCGCTCCGAAACCGAACCGAGGATCCAGTAGACCGGGCGAGCGAGCTTTCTCCGACCCACGACCACCAAGTCGTAGCGCCCCTCGCCAGCCGCATGGAGAATCTGCTGCGCCGGGTCTCCGACCTCGATCCGCTCGGAGAATGGAACGCCCTTTTCCCGGGCGAGGGCTGCGATCCGCTCCAGAGGAGCGCGCAAAAGCTCTCGCTCCTCGGCCGCCGCCGGATCTTGATCGGTTCCTGGAGGCGGGACGATCGCCAACGCCTCCACCGTAGCGCCGAAGCGCACGGCGATTTCGAGAGCCAATTCGAAGGCCGCCTCCCCTCCTTTCGAGCCATCGAAGCCGACAAGAATCTTCTGAAATCCCGGCATCCGTTCCTCGCCTTTTCCATAGTAGGGGAAGCGGAAGGGCCGGCAAGCCCGCGTTGGACCACTTCCTTTTGGGGCCTGGGCCGATCATCGGGCACTCCTTCCTCCGGTTGGCGGAGCGCTCCGGAAGGCCTCGGGGGCATCGCCGCGTCGGTTCCGATTCTCCTCGATAATCTTTCGGATCCGTCCTTGGATTGCCGCCAGCTCCCGGAGGTAGATCCGCGATCGGTAGTCGGCCTCCCATGCCGCTGCCGGGATCTGGGTGATCGGGGATCGGATCGAACGGTCTTTCCTTGTAAGATGGACCCACGTCACCATGGAGAGTCCGAGAACCAGCGGATGGCGCTCGAGTTCTCTCGGGTCGAGCCGAATCCGGACCGGAACCCGCTCCACGATATGCACGTAGTTCCCGGTGGCGTTGTCGGGCGGGAGAAGGGAAAAGACGCTGCCGGATCCGGGCTCGAGCCCTTCGACGACCCCATGGTACCGAACGCCCCAGCCGTAGAGATCGGACTTGAGGATGACCGGCTGGCCGGGCCGCATCCGCCCGAGCTCCCTTTCCCGGAAGTTGGCGACCACCCAGAAGTAATCGAGCGGCACCACGGTCATCAGCAACTTCTCGGGGGTGATCTGGTCTCCAGGCTGGACTGTCCGGCGAGCCACGTACCCGGTCACCGGGGAAGGAATATTGCGGCGATACCAGTCGAGCCAAGCATCGCGCACGGCCTGAGCGCCCTGGAGGACCATCGGATTGGTCTCCACCGTCGTCCCTTGGACGAGCGCCTCGCTTCCCCGCAGCTCCGCTTCGAGCGCCGCGATCGCCTGCTCCGACTCGCGGACCTTCCATTGCGCGTCGATCGACTGCTGCTCCGAGATGACCCCGCTCGCCGTTCCGCCCCGATAGAGGCCCAAGTCGTATCGGTAGCGACCCAACGCCGCCTTCTCCTCCTCGATCCGATGGCGCAATCGGCTCACTTGGCTGAAGAGATTTTCGACCCGGCGCACCGCAGCCGCTAGGTCTGCTTCCGCCTTGCGCAGAGCGACCAGCGATTTGAGCCCGTCGAGCCGAATCAAGGTCTGCCCTTTTTCCACCCTCTCCGTGCTCTCGACACAGACCTCGACCACCGTGCCGGCAACCTGGGACTTCACCGGAGCCACGTTCCCGGTCACGTAGGCGTCGTTGGTCGCCACCCAGCCATGCGCAAAAACGATCCAAAAGAGCAGAGCGAAAAGGAACAGCCCGAAGGCCGCCCGCCGAAAGAGCCGTTGCCGAGAGACTCCTCCTCCATCCTCCGGTCCGGGCGTCCGGAACCGACGAGCCAGGCGCTCCCAGATTCTCCTCCCCAGCCGGAGGGCACGCAGCCCGCGCTCCGGGCGGCGGGCACGAACCGTCCCATCGGCTCCCTCCGAAAACTCCGAAAAGCGGTCCCGAGCCTTCGCTCCGTTTTCCGAGAGCCGGGCTTTCCACTCCTCCCCCGTCACGAGCCCTCCTCGCGTTCGCGCCGCTCCGTCCCTGGGGATTCTCCGTTTCGGGAGGCAGCAGGGGCCGGACAGAGGAGGACCAAGGCTGCGAGCAGAAGGAAACCCCAGGCAGCCACCCGGAAGAGATCCTCGAAGGCGAGCACCTGGGTCTGCGCAAGCGCCTCTCGATCGAGGAGCCGCAGGCCGAGATCCCAGCCGATCCCCTCGCCTCGCAGGCCGGCATGCAACTCGTCGAAGAGAGGATGCGAAGAGGGCAACCACTCGACCAGCCTTCTCTTGTGAAAGGCGGCTTGGCGGTAGAGGATCGTTCCCAAGAGAAGGCTCGCCCAGCCTTGCGCCGCGACCCGGAAGCTTCCCGCAATCTCGATCGCCATCGCTTGATTTTTCGGGGAAAGACCCTGCGACAAGAAATTCGTCGCGGGTGCCAGGAAGATCCCTAAGCCGATTCCCTCGAGCAACTGAGGCCCCGCGAACTCCAGCCAGAGATTCCTCCTGTGATGGATGTTGTAGTAGCTCGTCCAGAATGCAAATCCCGCGAAGAGCAAGAGGCTGCCGGCCAAGAGAAAGCGGTTTTGCCTCCAAGTCACCGCTCGTGCGCTCCAGAGGGACGACGGGAAAGCTCCTACCGCGAGCGAGAGCATCACCAACCCGCCGAGCCAGGGGCCGTAACCCCAGACCGATTGGAGCCGCACGAGCAAGAGACTCCAGAGGCCGTAGAAGAGCAAAAAGCCCCCGCAGAGGCAGACCATGCCCACGGTGAAGGTAGGCCGAAGGAAGAGGGTCGCTTTTACGAGCGGTTCCCGAGCCTGCAGCTCCCACCCTAGAAAGGCCGTGAAAGCGAGCAAGGCAACCCCCACCAAACCATTTAGGAGCGAGGAATTGTACCAGTCGTAATCATCGCCCATGTCGAGGGCGGTCTGCAACGAGAAGAGGGCCGCCGCCAAGAGGCCGAAGCCGATCCAATCAAACGAGCTTTCCGGACGGGTCGGCGGCCGGGGAACGAGCAGCCTCCGTACTTCCACGGTGCAGAGGAAGAGGACGATCCCGTCGAGGAGGAACCAGAGCCGCCAGCTCGCCTCTTCCCTGCCCCACCACTCTTCGAGCCACCCGCCGAAGAGCGGGCCGAGCGCAAAGGGAACGATGGCAATGACCGCCCAAAGCAGCGGAGCGAGCGGACGGAGGCTGGGTCGATATTCGTCGAAGAGGAGGAGCTGCGAGAGGAGGATCAGAACTCCTCCCCCCGCACCCAGGAGGATCCTGGCCAGCAGAAAGAAGACGAAGCCCGGAGCGGCGGCGCAGAGGAAGGCTCCCAGAGCCGTTGCCCAACCGGCCCAAAGGAAGAGGCGGAGAGCGCCGATCCTCGCCGCGAATGGATTGGCCAGCAGCATCCCGAGCGCCTGGGCCGCGAAAAATTCCCCGTTCATCCAGGCCCCATGGCTCTGGTGCTGGCCGAGTTCGGCCACACAGTAGGGAATGATGCCGGTAAAGGCCCCGGTGTTGAGCAGGGAAAAGAGGCTGGCACCAACCAGCGCGAGGTGGAGTCGACCGAAACGGCCGGCCGAGTTCTCGGACGCCGGCCCGCCGGCGGGGCTCATGACCCCTCCCCCACGGCAGAAAAGCTCCCGAGCGGACCTGCCCCGCTTCTCCGCTCTCCCTCGCGGGCCAAGCGCCCATCCGATGACCGCTCGCCCTTTCTTTCCATGCTCCCGCCTCCTTTCCCAAAAAGGCCCTGGCCTTTCGGAACCCGAAGTAGGAGCTATCAGCTCGACTTTACGAGCGGTCTTGTCTCGGCGAGCCCCATCGCCCGGAACGACGCAAATAGCGGGCTTCCTAGAGCAATGTCAAGGATTTCCCTGAGGCTTTCGGTAGAACCGAAAAGCATCTGGATCGGGGTTTTCGAACCCTCGGCCTTCCGAACCGAGATCGGGAGCGATCGACTAGAGATCGGACGCGAAAGGACGCAAGCAGAAGATCGAGCGAGCCGCCGACCGCTCCCGAAGGGCGCCCGAGCGCCCTCCCGGCTCAAACCGAATCGAGCACGCGCTGCAGGCGCGCCTTCGCCTCCGCCGCCAGAGGCTTGACCTCCGCCTGCGGAAGCATGGTCGACATCACCTCGGGATCCATCACCTCGACATGGACCTTGCCTTGGGCGTCCTGCCGAACGACCGCATTGCACGGCATGAGCAGCCCTACGGTCGGCTCCATCTCGAGCACCCGATGCGCCAACGCGGGATTACAAGCTCCAAGGATGCGGTACGGCGGCATCTCCTTCCCGAGCTTGCTCTTGAGGGTAGCCGCCACATCGATATCGCTCAGGAGGCCGAACCCTTCCCGTTTCAGCGCCTCGATTACCTTGGGGACCGTCTCCTCGAACGAGGTCGCCACTTCCTTCCCGAATCCATATGCGGTTTTCATCGATTCACTCCTGCGAGCGGTCCACGCCGCGCCCATTCTCCGATGGGAAGTCGTCGGCGCCTCGACCACTTGTCATGACAGAATCCTCTCCGCTTTCGCCGAAGAGTGCAAGGCGGATCGGAGGAGCCCACTGCCCTCCCTTGGAGGATTTTCGCGGCCCGTGCAAAAGGGATGCAAGAGCGTCTTCCCCGGCGTAGAATACATTGGATGGCCTTGGATGGGGAGACAGGCCCCGTCCGAGTCCGAAACCTCGAAGGAGCGATCCGGATGACAACTTATATCATTCTCAGCAGACTCTCCCCGGAATTCCTCAAAGAGCCGAAGGCGATCTTGAAGCTGGCGAAGACGGTCGGCGACAAGATCAAGGCGGAGTGTCCCGGCATCCGATGGAAAGCGAGCTACGCGACCCTGGGCCGCTACGATATCGTCGACATCGTCGAGGCCGCCGATCCGAAGGAGATCGAGAAGGTGGTGCTGATCTTGCGCTCTTACGCCCACGAGCGGACCGAGACGTCGGTCGCCACCCCGTGGGAGGAATTCCTGAAGGCGGTCTAGCGCCCCGGCCAGGAAGTGGCGAGCGGGGCAAGCAGGGGAGAGTCGGTCCGCTTTCCCACCGGGTTTGCTCTCCCCTTGCGAGAAACCATGTCTCTTCCGGTCCTCCTCTTCCTCGGAGGGATCGGCGCCGTTTGGTCTTCTTTTTCTTCCGGACCCCGCCCTCCGTCGCCGGAGGCCGCTTCTTTCCCTTCGGGGCGTAGCGATTCCCAAACCCATTTCGATTTCTGCTCCCGACTCGGGCGGAAAGCGCCTGGCCGCCGCTGCCCTTGCCCGCATCCCGCACAAGCGGCTCTTTTGCGGCTTGCAAGATGGGCCTGCCTGCTCTGTTGCGGTTGGTTTTCGGTCCTCACTCCGGAGCAAAACCCGCTTTGCTCCTGGTCTTTCCTCTAGGGTCTTCTTCTACGCTTGGGCTCAAATGGGGCTGCTCCAACCCTCCAGGAGTTCGGGGGACCCGCGCAAAACTTCTTCCGCATCGGCAAGCGCGTCCCGCGCATCCTCTTCCGAGTAGAGATGCTCTGACGGCGTTTCCGTCTCCTCGTCGCCGCAAAAGCTGAGCTCCCGCTCGGCTCGCAGCCGGTGAGAGATCGAAGCGAACCGATCGATTTCCCGAGAAAAGCTTTCTGGGAACCGGTCTCGGGCTTCCTTCAAAAACATTCCTACATCATGGACATGGGGAACTTCGATTCCCGCTAGGCGCAGGGTGCCTTTGAGAGCGAGTTCGACCGCCTCCTGGGAACGGCGCACGGCCAAATGCCAGAGTCCTCTTCCGCGCAACGCGCGGCCTTCGGCCAAAATCTAGGCCGCTTGCGAGATATGGCTCCTGGCGATTTCCTCTCCACTCACAGCTCGATTCTCTCCCCCGGCCGGATCGTGGAGGTCAGGACCCAGTAGCGCGTTCTTCCCTTCCGCAGCCGGCGGGAACCCAGCGCCTTCAGCCGCTCCCGAAGCCGCTCGAGGATGTGCGTGAAGAACCCGCCACGGTCCCAGAGCAAAATTCCATCCTCGACCATGTCGAGATAGATCGGGCGGGTCTTGATCGCCTCCTCCGGCGTGAGCGCAAGCACGCTGAAATCGACATAGATTCCTCGCCGCCAAAGCTCCGCACGAGACGCCTCGATCTCCCCTGCCACTTCCTCCAGCCGCGCCATTCGGGCGAATCTTCCTCGAGGCAATCCCTCGATCACCAACAACAAGTCGATGTCCGAATAGCGATCCGCCTCTCCTCTGGCGACCGATCCGAAGAGAACAACCGAAACGAGCGCGCTCCTGAGTCGCTT
Organism: Methylacidimicrobium cyclopophantes; assembly: GCF_902143385.2. Classification (GTDB taxonomy): domain Bacteria; phylum Verrucomicrobiota; class Verrucomicrobiia; order Methylacidiphilales; family Methylacidiphilaceae; genus Methylacidimicrobium; species Methylacidimicrobium cyclopophantes. The sequence continues at coordinate 2,907 of NZ_CABFUZ020000103.1, read as the reverse complement.
TCGGGCTACTTCGCCATAGCGAATCGCCAGATCGCGCAGCGCGGCATTTAGCCCCGGAACTTCTTCTCTTTCTCTTTCTCCACTGGGGACGGTGGCCCCCGAAGACAGGGAGTTCTCCATACGACGCCCTTCCTAAAACGTTACGCCAATGGGATTGGCACAGATTTCGCAGATTCTCCTCGGTCCGCTTTTGCCGGCTCTCCGGTCATCCAGCATGGCGTTCACGGCTTTGATCTCCACGGTGAGCGGCGGGAAAGTTCACAAAAGCTCGCCGTCTGATGGACGGGGACTTTTCCACTGACGATAGTCTCTTTGAAAGAACTCTTGCAACTCGCTCCGCACGAAATTCGGCAGGCTCCGGTGGCGGTTCCGGCCGCTCTCCCGATTTGGCAAGCAGGGATCGGTCCGGTTTATCCTGCCGGCCCACGGGAAAGGCTTCCTGGCAAAATCGCCTCCGAGTGGCTGGAGAGCAGCCGATTTCCCCCACCCGCCAATCTTCCAAGAATCAGAGTCATGTCAGCCTTCGGGGCGGACTACGGCGAATGCCCGGCCGAAGCCACAGGAGGCTGTCGCAGACCCCCGGCGACGCGAAGCCTACCTCCGATTAAAGAAGACCCCCGGCTGCGGTTGTGGAGTCGGCGGTTGCAGGACCACCGGCGCAGCGGACTCTTTCTGTTTCTCGAGGGCTTGCGGGAGCGCGGATTCCAGGGGGCGACTTGGATCATCGGCCAAGACCCGAAATGGATCTTGCTGCAGAAGGATCTTCGTCTGTCCGTCGAGCGACTCGCGGGAGTGGTCGGGCGAGAGGATACGCAATCCGATCTGGGCAAGGTATCCCTGGCGGCTCACGCGGCTGCGAACGATTGCCAGGGAGGAGAGCCCAAAGCGATCGGCCAGAAGGAAATTAAGGCCCGGATAGGTGTTTGGCGAGGGAGCCTGCGGATCGAGCCGCTCCTCCGGAAGGAATCCGGCATGCGCGGCGCCCACGATTGCAATGGTCAAGCCATGAGAGTGGAAGGCCGTTGCGATCGTGTCGGCCAGAGCCTCGTTCCGCTCGCGCATGCCATACGGGCTCCACCGATAGCGGAAGGTTTCTTCGATGGTCGGGTGGGAAACTCGATGTCCATGGCCGTCGATGCCCCGCTCTGGACCCAGATCGCCGCCGATGACTCGATAACCGATCCGATCCGCGGCTTCCCAGAGCCGATATTTTTCCACCGTCGCGGTTGCCGCGGCGATCTCCGCCGAGGTCAGGGCGAGAGCCTCGATCTTCTTTCGGTTCTTTTCGCCGACCGCTTCGTGACGAGCCGCGATTTCCTCGATCGCGGCAGCCCTCTCCCGTGGGCTTTTCCCGAGTTGTTCCGGCGTCCTCTCCCCCGCGATCGCCCAAGCCAGATTCTTGTAGGTGGGATTTCGAAGGAAACGGTCCAGTTCGCTCTGGTGACTCCTCGGATATTCGATCACCAGCACGCGGGCTCCATGGGAAAAGGCGGAGGAAAGGAAGGATTTTTCCGCCGCCATCATCTCCGGATCGTGATGAGGCTCTCCAATGAGTATGGCGGCGATCTCCCTCCTGCGAATCTCCTCCCAGGCGCGCCGATCGGCCGGGAGCACCGGACTTGTCGGAAAGGGCGACCGGAAAGGGCACTGGGGGGAAACCGAGGCAAACCCAGAGCTTCGGACGGAGGAGCGGAGGAGGTTCGATTCGCCAAACGAGGCTGCGTCGGCCGGAAGGAAATCCAAGACGCCGAGGGAAAGAGCGGACAGGAGGAGGAAGAGCAAAAGGAGGGAAAGCCGCGATTCGAACGCCCACCGGAACTGCTGCCGCCGCATCGTCGGGAACGGGCTCACTCTCCGTAAGATTAGTTTGCCTCCGAAGCGTCGGCAAATCTCTCCCACTATCGAGAGGAGTGCTCTTCCCAGATCGGGATCACCGAGAAGATCTTCCCCTCGAGATCTCCGTTTGCGCCCTCTCATCCACCTCGCGTCGGATGGGGCACCCCTCCTCCGGAAACGAGGGCCCATTCCCCGATTGCAAGCCGGCTGCGGAGCGCCTCTCCCCTCCCTTCTCTCGACGCACCAAGCCTTCGCTCTTTGCCACAACCATCGACAACCCTTCGCTGCTTCCATGGCGCTCCGCCGCTGGAGCGGCTCCGCTGGCCGTAACGCAACCGTTACGGTTTTGCCATCTGTTTGTCACCAATTCGCAATCTAACTGTCACTTTATTGACACATAGCGTCCACATTATCGACGCCGACATGACATATGTCTGTCACTATGTGTCAATATTATTGTCACACATTTGTAACACACTTTCCCATTGAGGATAGCTCACAACGGCAGATATGGTGCCGCGCACATGAAAGCGAGCACCGAGAGATGCCCGATGAGGAATCTCTACAGTAACGCCCTCGTTTCCCTTCTCTTCCTCGGTTGCCCTCTTGCCCTCCCACAGATGCGAGCCGCCGATGCCGGAATGCCGCAAGCCTCCGACTCCTGGATAGGGTCCGCATCCCCGGAGGGCGCCGACCAATCGACCGCTTTGCGCGGGGACCCGGCATCGTGGGATGCCGCTCCGGTTGCTCCCTCCAGTGGACCTTCCTCCGTCTATGGCGCCAGCGCTCCCGGATCCGACTTGGCGGACATCCAGCCCCTTCTCGCCGCAAACTCCCCAGGCCAGCAGCCCTCTTCGGAAGATCTGGATGAAACCACCACACCGGTCAAGCGGGGCGGAGTCATCCGAATGCCCACGACCAACGTCACGGCGGATATCGACAACCCTCTCCTTGAGCCTCCCACCGATCTCGTGCCGGGAGCCTCTCAGGCTCCCACGCAGGAGGAGCTCTTTCGGTCCGGACTGACAACCCGCGTGATCGATAAGAACATCGCGGCGAGCGCCGGCCCGG
>NZ_CABFUZ020000102.1 GCF_902143385.2 Methylacidimicrobium cyclopophantes | reverse complement strand
CGCGGCATCGAGCCGCTTCGACAAGGCCGCCTCATCCGCGGCGGTGGTCCGCAGCGGAAACTCGGCGATGAACGACGGCGTCTTGCTCCTCATCCGATCCATTTCCGGTTTTCGATGTATTGCTTGACCGTGGCGAGCGGAGCGCCCCCAACGGTTGCGACAAAATAGCTATTCGTCCACAAAGCCAGTAGTCCGCGCCGCGGGCGCTGGAAATTCACTGCGCGGAGAGAATGAGGTGCGTCCCTTTGCCAGCCGCACAAGCTGATGGATCCCAAACTGTGGATCGCAACCGACGAGCAGGTGGACGTGATCCGGCATGACCTCAATCTCGATCAATTCCGCCTTCTTCTCGGCGACCACTCCCCGGACGATCTCCTTGAGTCGCCGGTCGATCGGATCCACCAGCACCTTGCGGCGATACTTTGGGCACCAGACAACGTGGTATTTGCAGGAAAACACCGCATTCCTGTTGCTCCGATACCGCATCCCCAACTCTTTATACAGAAACATCACTGCCTATTGCAACCATCGCCGCTTACCCCATGGCTAAAGCCAGGGGCTTGCGCGGCGTTTTCCGGTCAATGCCGCCAACTCGAGCCTCCTGGGCGGAGGAGGCGTCGATGGGGCGATCCACCGGGCTGCAGGTCCCGCTCTTCTAGAGGAATGCCGCTCTCTCGGGGGCTGCTCCGTGGGAGAGGCAAAGGCAACCAAGGGCTACCGCCTTCCAGCCAAATGGGTGATCCATACGGTGGGGCCTTTTTGGCGAGGAGGCAACCACGGCGAGGACGATCTTCTTGCAAACTGCTACCGGGAAGCCCTTCGCTTGGCCGCGGCACTTCCTGCCCGCTCCGTCGCCTTTCCGGCGATCAGTACGGGAGCCTATCGTTTTCCCACAGACCGGGCGGCTCGGATCGCCGTGAAGGAGATCGGCACCTTTCTCGGCGACAATCCGCTGCCGGAAAAGGTCTATCTGGTCTGCTTCCGTGACGAGACCCTCCACGCCTATCGGAAGGCGCTCGCAGCCTTTTGCGTGGGCAATCCCTAGCCTCCTCCGGGATCCATAGGACGCAATCCGCGCAGCGGGGATCGCCTTCGAAATAGGGTGCAGGAGACCGTTGCGCAAGGGCCAGTGGGAAAGGGAGAGCTTCTCTCCCTGCGATCGACGCGGCGGAGCAGATCCGAAAGCTGCGGACGGATCTCCGTCTCCCGCAGCCAACAGCCCCGGGGGAGCGCCGCCCGCAGAAGCAGGCCGGCATCCCGGGTAAGCGGCATTTGCTGCTCGGAAGCGGAGAGCTTGCCGAGAATCCAGTCGACCTCGGTCTGCGGAATTCCCTGACTCTCGATCCGATCCTTAACGGAAGCCTTTCCGCAAAGGAAATGTGGAGAGGAGAGCTCCGCTTTCTCTCTTGGGAAAACCGTTGCGCTCCGCGGAAAACAACGAAACTCGATTCCTTTCCCGTTCGTTCTCCGCCGTCCGGGCCGACGCACCGCCCTATCCGGCTCGGGTTCCCGGGTGAACTCGGCTTTCCCGCTCCTCTTGCTTCGAAACAATCGTCGGGAAACAGTTAGCGGTAGCACCAGACCCAGAGTTGGTCGGCGAGATCTCCCGGGACCGGAGAATGGGCCTTTTTTTCCGCCGGAGTGAAGCGAATCAGCCCTTTCCCGCCGTGGGCCGCGCAGACCCTTTCCAAGGGGCGCCAGGTCGAGGAAATGAGCCTCGTTTCGTCGATGTAGAGAGCCCCGAGAATCCGGTAGCGGGCCGGGGTACCGCGTAGGTAGATGGGCAGCCCTGGAGAATCGTCGAATTCGGGCCCCGTGATTCTGACGACCGGACCCCGGTTCTGCGCATGGTTCACCCGTATGTCGTACCAGTAGGCTTTCGAAGCCCACGCGGGTGCCAAGCAGAGCAACCAGAAGGCAACGATCGATGCCGCTATCTTCGGTTTTCCCCTCCGCTTGCCGATCCGAAACGAGCGGCGGTTGCCGGAAAAGCGAACCATCTCCTTTCCCTCCACGGGCAGAAATATGAGCTTGCGATCCTTCCGAAACCTCGCTTCGTGGAGCCTAGGGGATTCGAACCCCTGACCTCCTCAATGCCATTGAGGCGCTCTACCAACTGAGCTAAGACCCCGGCTAAGATCCCCATCCCTGCCATCGTTCGACCCGGCTGTCAAGGGAAAGCCTGTGCGCCGAAGACGGACGGAACATCTCTTCAACGAGCGGGGGGTTTGGCCGCTTTTTCCAAGAGGAGGAGCTCTTCCTTGGCCTCCCGATCCCCCTGCTCCGCCGCCTTCTCGAGCCAGGCTTCGGCCTCCTCTCGGTTCGCCTTGACGCCCTCTCCGGACTGATAGAGCCGCCCGAGCTCCCGTTCCGCAGCGACATCTCCCAGTTCCGCCGCTTTCCGATACCAGAGGAGAGCTTCCTCGGGGTCGCGCGAAACTCCCTTCCCTTCCTCATACAGGCGTGCCAAATGGCGAGCCGCCCCGGGGTAGCCATGGGCCGCCGCCTTCCGATACCAGTCCGCAGCCTTTTTCAGATCCTGCGGCACGCCCCTTCCGTTCTCGTAGGCGCTCCCGAGGTTGTCTTGCGCCTTGAGCTCCCCCTGTTCGGCCGCCTTTTGCCACCAGGAGGCGGCTCGCTCCGCATCCTGGGAAACTCCCTTCCCTTCGGCGTAGAGCACGGCGAGATCCGACTGGGCGAATGGATCGCCCGCCGTCGCAGCTTTCTCGAGCCAGTGGGCCGCCTGGGCAAAATCCTGGGGTACCCCGAGGCCTTGGACATAGGCGACCCCAAGCTGGAATTGCGAGGGAGCGTAGCCCTGCTCCGCGGCCTTCCGATACCAGGAAGCGGCCACGGCCGGATCGGCTTCGACTCCCCGCCCCTTGGCATACATCCGTCCAAGGCTATGTTGCGCCTCGGGCTGACCCGCCGCCGCAGCCTTCCGATACCAATGAAGCGCCTCGCCATAACTCTGTTCGACGCCCAGACCGTGGGCATAAAGGACACCGAGACTCCACTCTCCCAAGGGATCGCCCTGCTCCGCCGCCCGACGGCTCCAGTCGAAAGCCCGGGAAAAATCCCGGGGAACGCCTTGCCCGACGGTATAAAGCAAGCCGAGAGCCGCCTGGGCGGGTGCTGATCCATTCCGAGCGGCCTTCGTGTACCATTCGACCGCTTTTTTCGCATCCGGTTCCACTCCCTGTCCTTCCAGATAGGCGGCGGCGAGCCGGTATTGCGCATCCGGGTCCCCACGGCGTGCGGCCCGCTCCAACCGCAGCAAGACGGCGGAAGTGATTCCGGGCTCTCCCGCAGCCATCCCGGCGGCTGCCTTTGCCGCGGGGACACTTGGGAGGACCAAGGGAAAAGCGAAGGCAAAAAGGAGAAGAAAGCGCTTACGGAAGGGAAGCCACGTCACCAGGGTCATTTTTTGGCAATGCCATTTTTGCAGGATCAATTTGCAGGATCAAAAGGCGGGCCGTTTTCCGCTCGGTTCAGCAACCGGTCGAAAACGTTTCCCGAATTCGCCGACTGCTCTGGCGCAGGAGTTTTTCGGTCGTATCCCAATCGAGGCAGGGATCCGTCACGGAGATCCCGTAGCGAAGTTCGGTGAGATCCTCGGGAATCTTCTGGCTCCCTTCGAAGAGGTAGCTTTCGAGCATCGCCCCGATGATCGCCTCGGTTCCCCGGACCCGCTGCTCAAGGATGCTCCCCAGAACGGTCTCCTGCACCGAAGGCCGTTTGGCCGAGTTCGCATGGCTGCAATCGACGATGACTCGTTGGGGCAGTCCCCCTTTGAGGAGGCGAATGCACGCTTCCTGAATGCTCTCCGGGTCGTAGTTGCTGCGCTTGTGCCCGCCGCGCAGAACCAGATGGCCCCAAGGGTTCCCGGAGGTCCGAATCACGCTCGTGAAGCCTTCCTGGTCGATTCCCACGAAGCTGTGGGGTTGGAGCGCCGCTCCCAGAGCGTCGACGGCGATTTGGAGCGAGCCGTCGGTCCCGTTCTTGAAACCGACCGGCATCGAGAGTCCGCTCGCCATCTCCCGGTGGAGCTGGGATTCTGTGGTGCGGGCCCCGATGGCCGCCCAGCTGATCAGATCGGCAAGGTATTGCGGGGTGATCGAATCGAGGAACTCGCTGGCGGCGGGAAGCCCCATCTCGTTGATCTCCAGGAGAAGTTTCCTGGCGAGCCGCAATCCTTCCTGGATGTTGCACGAGCCGTCCAGGAAGGGATCGTTGATGAGCCCTTTCCAACCGACCGTCGTTCTCGGTTTTTCGAAATAGGTTCTCATCACCAGGAAGAGCTCCCCCTTGAGCTCCTCCTGCAAGGCCTGGAGAGATCGGGCGTAGTCCAGGGCGGCCACCGGATCATGAATCGAGCAGGGGCCGACAATTATCAAAAATCGCTTATCTTCCCCCGACAAAATTCGCTGAATGGCGAGGCGGCTCGCGTAGACGGTCTGGTTCGCGGCCTCGGTCAAAGGGAGACTTTCCTTGAGAGCGCGCGGGGAGACCAAGCGCTCGACGGAGCGAACGCGTAGGTCCTGTATAGGCAACATCATGTTTGTGAGCCTATCGCAGGACCAGCGGAAGAGCAAACGCTTCTCCAGGCTCGGAGGGAGCGTGGGGCAGGACCCGATCCAACGCGCGCCGATGCGGGGTCGGCAGCGGCAGGCTCGGCAGCTCCTCTCGGCCGAACCATCGTCCCTGCCCGCTCGCTTCGTCTTGCCAATCGGCCCAAAAGACCGTCAGGCTCACCCGGTACCGGGTAATCGAATAGACGAGCCGACAGGCTTCCCCAAGGCTCTTCATGCGGGCGGAATCGAGCTCGGGCAGCCGCCAAAATCCGCGGTAGCGTTCCCTTCCGGAAGGCTCCAACCATATCCGGCCCTCGCGGACGAGGAGGGCGGCGGACTCTTCGCAGCGGGTGGAGGAGCTCTTGCGCACTGGAGAAGAGCGCCGACCACGGCTCCGACAGAGATCGGCCACAGGGCAGAGCGGGCAATCGGCCTTTTGCGGCCTGCAGATGGTCCTCCCCATCTCCATCAAGGCGGAATTGTAGGCCGCGCAATCCCGGGAGGCGGGCAGAAGGGATTCGGCAACTTCCCAGAGACGATTCCCGCCGGCCTCTTCCGACAAGGAAAAGAGCCGGAGGAAGAGCCGACGGACATTCGCGTCGACCAGAGGCACTCTCTTCCCGAAGGCGAGGCTGGCGACCGCTCCCGCGGTATAGCGCCCGATCCCGGGAAGAAGCGCAAGCTCCTTCGGCCGGCTCGGCAGCCGCCCGCGACGTTCCGCCACCAGCAGCCGGGCGACCCGGTGGAGGTTGCGCGCCCGGGCATAGTAGCCGAGCCCTTCCCAGAGGCGGAGAACTTCCTCCTCCGAAGCCGCGGCCAAGGCGAAGAAATCCGGAAAGCGCTCCATCCAGCGCCGATAGTGGGCAACGACCGTCGCTACGCGCGTCTGCTGCAACATGAACTCGGACACGAGAACCGAATAGGGATCGGGGGAGCGCCGCCAGGGGAGATCGGCGGCATGGTCGTGATACCAGGCGACCAGGCGCCGGGGGAATTCATGACGAAATTTGCTCTCGATCCTCATCGGGATCCGGTAGGCTCTCTCCGTGTCTTCTCTTCTGACGCCGACCGCTCTCCACTCCAAGGACTTTTTCGCACCGGGCGACCCTTCCGGCGGATCGGTCTTTCCCCACGACGTCCCCCCTTCTTTCCGACCCTCCACGTTCTCCTTTTCCTTCCATTGCTCCCAAATCGAGGAGCTTCGGGAGCGCCTGCGGGCGAAGGGCTTCGAAATGAAGCCCCTCGAGCATGGCTTCTTCGAAGGGCGCGGACGCTCCGTGATCGTTCGAGCCTACCGGAGCGGAAAGGTCGTCGTCCAAGGGAGCGGTGCCGCGGACTTCGTAGAAATGTTTTTAGAACCGGAGATCCTCCGGGAGGCGCGGATCGGATACGAAGAGGCCTTGGAACCCGAAGAGAGTCTTCCCCACGCAGGTTCGGACGAATGCGGAAAGGGCGACTTCTTCGGCCCGCTGGTCGTAGCGGCGGCTTACGTCGACCCGGAAATCGCCCGCGCGCTTCGCCGTCTGGGAGTGCGGGACAGCAAGGAAGTGAAGAGCGACGCGCGCGCCATTCATCTGAGCGAGGAGATTCGGAAAGCGGTTCGCGGCCGGTGCTCTCTGGTTGTCCTCGGACCAGCCAAATACAACGAGCTCTACCGTCGTTTCGGCAATCTCAACCGCCTGCTCGCCTGGGCGCATGCCACCGCCCTTTGCGAGCTGCTGCGGAAGGTCCCCTCCTGCCCCCGAGCGCTGGTCGATCAATTTGCCAAAGCTCCCGTGCTCGAGCGAGCGCTCGAGCAGCAGGGCCTTTCTCTTCCCGTGGAACAGAAGCCGCGGGCCGAATCCGATATCGCGGTGGCCGCCGCGTCTCTTCTGGCCCGCGGCGAGTTCCTTCGCCGGCTCGCCCTTCTCGGGAAGGAAGCCGGCATGCGGCTTCCGAAGGGGGCCTCCTCGCCTGTCCGGGAAGCGGCTCGAGAGATCGTCCGCCGCCACGGAGCCGAACGACTCCATGCTCTGGCAAAGATCCATTTCCGCACCTACGCGCAAGCGGCGGACGGCGGCCTCTCCCCCGTGCGCGGGGAGGATCGTGGAGAATCGCCTTCGGCGGTTGCCTCGAGAGCCCCTTGCGCCGCTCCCTCAAGCGGGTATGGTGCCATAGATCGAATCGAAGAAGAGAAAACGGAGAGAAAGTCATAACAAGACGCTTGACAATATGCGCGTTGCCTAGGTTGCTCCTCGGTAAGAGGGTTCGAAGCGAAAGTCGCTTTCTCCGAATCTCGAAAAGGACTTCGTTTCGCAAGTAGGGGTTGTCGGCCACGCGATGAGCCGGATGGCCGGCTATCCCTGGGGGAGATGATTGTGGGCATGTTGCGCCTTATGGAAGGGCATACGCCGTTGATCAAGGGGCCCTGGAAACGGGGAGGACTCCTCATCCTGGTTGCACTCTTGGGAGCCGCCCTGGGACTGGGAATCCGTGAGTTCCTCCTGCCGTCTCCCAAGCCCGTGCCTCCACCGACAACAACCTCGGAACCTCTGATTCCGCGTGCGATCCCCGTACCGCACGGCCCGGAGTCGCACGCGACCGCTACCGCCGGCGGGTTGCTGCAAGAGATCAACCGCGAGTATGTCGATGTTCTCTCGCGGATCCTTCCGAGCGTGGTCAACATCTTCACCGCACGCCCCGTGAGCGCCGACTCCGGGGAAGCGGTGCCTTCCGCAGAGTCGGGCACCCGCAACGCCCGCCGCGCACCCATCGACGAAGAGACATCCCTCGGCTCCGGTGTCATTCTCAGCCCGCAAGGGCATATTTTGACCAATGCGCACTTGGTCAAAAACGCTCGGGAAATTCGCGTGCAACTCTTCGACGGCCGGCGCTATCAGGCGAAACTGATCGGACTGGACGAGCCGGCCGATATCGCCGTCCTCAAAGTGGAAGCCAAGGGCCTCGTGCCCGCCCTCTGGGGGGATTCCGACCGATTGGAGGTAGGCGAGCAGGTCTTCGCCGTCGGCAACCCGTTCGGCCTCAGCGGATCGGTCAGCCGCGGAATCGTGAGCGCCAAGGGTCGCAACCCGAATCTTTCCTCTTCGGGCTTCGAGAACTACATCCAGACGGACGCCGCCATCAACCCGGGCAATTCCGGCGGGGCCCTCATCAACGTAGAGGGGCTGCTGGTTGGCATCAACACGGCGATTTATTCGCGCAGCGGGGGATCCAACGGTATCGGCTTTGCGATCCCGAGCAAGCTGGCTCGCTTCGCCTACGAGAGCCTCGTTGCCCGAGGGAAAGTCGTCCGCGGCTTTCTCGGCGTGGAAGCGCAAGAGGTCGACGAAGATATGCAACAGGCATTCAACCTGCCGGACACCTCCGGGGCGCTCGTGACGCGCGTAGAGCCGAATTCCCCGGCGGCGAAGGCGGGGATCCGGCGGGGAGACGTGATCGTCCGATACCATGGGATGAACGTGCGCGACCCGGCGGAGCTGCGGCTCTACGTTTCCGAGACGTCTGCTTCTACCGAAATTCCCATCATCTTCTACCGAGACGGACGATCCCTGACGGTGCAGGCGCAAATTTCCGAGCAGCCGGAACAAGGGAGCCGCACCGAGGAGAACTCGCGGTGGCAAGTCGTCCGCACCGGGGAACTCGGCAACGCTTTCGCCGGCCTGCAAATCGTCGATCTCGATGACGGATTGCGGGCGCAGCTGGGTCTTCAGAGCCGGGCATCCGGGGTGTATGTGGTCGATGTGGAAGAGGGATCACCCTCGATCGACCTCCTGCAACCCGGCGATGTGATCGAGGAAATCCGTAAGGTCGGAAAGCCTTCGGAGAAGGTGCGCAATACCCGTGAGCTCCTCCGGATCGCCGCAGCGGAGCATGGGAAAGAGCCGGTCCTTTTCTATATCCGCCGCGGCGGGGCACAAACGTTCGTCCTGGTTCGGCCTTAACCGGCGCTTCCCACTCGCTCTCTCCTGCCGTCGGCTCGAGGTGACGGCCATCCTCGAACTTCGTTTTCCTGCTTCGCGGTATTTTCTCCTTCCAAGGCTCCGGCGGTGGCTGGCATCAAGGTCCCGGGGAGGCACCGTCGGTCCAAACTTTTTGGGAAAAAGGGCCGAAATGGTTTTTAAACTTGAGCAAAATCGGTGGAGGCTGTTTTTCTTTAGAAATCGGAATTTACGACCCGCTCGAGATTCGGCACATTTAAGCTATGGGATACTGGCCCGGAGACGGCCGGGGAGAACCGGTTTTTCGCTTACAGAATCGTCCGGTTTACCTGACCGATATCTTCATTGCGTTTCACTGCCTGTCGTTCGTCGTCGGCGTATTGTCCGTCGCAACCTACCGGCTGGCTTGGTTCCAGGAGTTGTCGCTAAGCCCTCAGGCGGTACTCTCCCAAGGGAAGGTCTGGCAGATCTTCACCTATGCGTGGATCCACTCCCCTTCGCTCTGGTTCGCGCTCTGGATGCTGATGTTTTTCTGGTTCGGACGGGAGGTGGAGTTTGCCCTCGGCCGGAAGAAGTATTTCTTCCTCTACCTCTCCCTCATCCTGGCTCCGGCCCTCTGTGCCGTCCTCTTCAGCCTGATCGACCGAAGCGGCGGAACCTTCTACGGCCCCGACGAAGCGCACATGGCGATCTTCGTCGCCTTTGCAGCCATTTCGCCGGCCGCCGAGCTGATCTTCGGCATCACGGCCAAGTGGTATGCCATCGCCCTGCTGGCCCTCTACGTCCTGATCGATATCTCCGCCCACGCATGGACTCCCCTGCTCATGCTGAGCGTCGCCTCGGGCATCGCCTATCTTTCCGTTCGGATGCCGAATGTCTCCTGGATTCGCTCTTGGGGAGGATGGGGCTGGAGAAAGCGGAGTCGATCCTCCGCCTCTTCCGGAACTCCGCCTCGGCCGCAGAGCACGAGCGCCCCGAGTGAGTCGATCGATGCGATTCTCGACAAGATCTCCCGAAAGGGGATTGGCAGCCTCACCAAGTCGGAGCGGGAAGCCCTGGAGCGCGCCCGCAAGGCTCTCTTGCGCAAGGAGCAGCGCAAGTAGAGAAGCGAAAGCGCTTTTCGAGCCTGTTCGCTGTCTGCAAGAAACGCGAGCTTTCCTCCCGAAGCCGGGTCTTTCCAATTGGATGAAGGAATCCCGGTCGGGCGGAGTTCTTTGGATCCGCTTCTCCTTCCATCGCTGAACCTCTGACGGAAGCGGCTCGCCTTCCCTCCGGCCGCTCAACGGAAATTGCGGATCCAGACGCTGATTCCGACAGCGAAGAAGATCGAGATCCAGATCAAGACGATCGCCAATGCGGCGTTCGAGAGGCGGGCCACGGTCTTGCCGGCCACATACGATCCCTCTACCCTTCCCGCCTGCCAGAGCATCGCGAGAAGGAAGCCGAGAGCAAGCCCTCCGACGCCGAGAAATGTCGTGAAGAACAAGAGGGTCGAGGCGAGATCGAGGTTGACCTTGTAGGTCATCGGATCATACCCGAGGGGGAGGAGGGCACCCAAACGGATCTCCTCCCGAGCGATCCCGACGATCAGCGTATAGACGACGAAAAGACCCTGGAAGAGATACCCCTTCCCGGCAGCCGCCGGTGCGCTTCTTCGCCAAAGGAACGCGAGGCTTCCCAGCAGCGTGATCACCACGACCCAGAGAAAGGGGTGGGCTCCCGCCTTCTCGATCCCCGCAAACCAGACCAGGGCGAAGACGGCCTGCCCCAGAAAGCCCCAGCGCGCCCACTGCCAGCCAATTCTCCGGCAGAGCTCCCGATAGGATGGCGGGAAGTCGTTGCGCGTCCGAAAGTAGTCGGCGTACGCCAGAAGAAAGATCCCGGTTCCGGCCACGGCAGCGGCAAAAAAGAAGGCAAAGCGCGGAAAGGAGAAGGCGTGGACCTTCAGGCCGGACATGTCGGGCACGCCCTGTGGCGCGTACCATTCGAGCCACTTGGCGGGAAGGATCGACTGGACGGAGAGGACGTGCATCACGAATCCGTTCAAGGCAAAGAGGAGGACGGCCGCCACCGCCCAGACCAGCTCGCCCGAGGATGCTCCCTCCTTGTTGCGAAACGAAAAGATGAACCAGCAAGTGTAGCCCAGCCCGAGGGCATAGATAAATCCCATGACCCACGCGGCCGAGAGGACGTTGGAGGCATACCACATCGGGTCGTAGATCACCTGCGTGAAGAGCAGCGGAGCGACCCCGAGGACGATCGCCAAGGAAAGGGCGATCTTCGTCACTTGCGTCATCGCTCTGGAGAGCCTGCCCCACAAGGGATCCGCCCGCCGGTAAAAGGAGGCGATTGCCAGGGTCGCGCCTCCCAAGACCAAGTTGACGAAAAGGATATGCATAGCCCAGGTCAAGACCATGAGCCACTGGAAAATGGCCGGGGGGGCCGGAATCCCCGCGGGATCGCGCAGAACGTTGAGCATCGACGCGAGATCGGCATGAGAGGAAGTATGCATGGTCTTCTGTCTCCTTGGCTGGAAGCTACTGCGATCCTGTGGGTTTGGCCTCGACGGCGGAAAGGGAAGCGGGCCTTTCGGAGGCGTGAGCGATGAAGTACGCGAGCGCTTCCCTCTCCTTTTCGGATAGCGGAATGTCCGGCATGTAGGGGATGGCTCCGGTATAGAGCGGTCCGTCAAGAAACGCCCGAACTACGCGCGGATCGGTCGTCCCTCCGAACTTGGCCGGGAGGGGACGCAGCAAGCCGGTCTTTTCGAGGCTGTGGCAGTTGGCACACGCAATCGCGGCTATCATCCGGCCCGCCTCGAGCCGATTCCGCGGAGTGATCTCCTTGAGGTCCGCAGGAACGAAAGGGTGGAGGGCGAGCAGGCCATACTCTTGGATTGCACGAACCTCCGCCTTGATCCCCTTCCCCGGCACATCCCGGGAGATCACTTGGTTGCCGTAGATGTACTGGCCGGCCACATAGGGTTTGCGCAGGCTCTCCCGGGCCCGCTCTTCCGGCCAAAGCCCGAAGAGGAGGAGGAGCACGGTCATGACGGAGGCAACCGGAGCGGGTAGCCAGGATGGCTTCCAGGCGAGCCACGCGAGGTAGAGGCCGATGAGCAAGAGCATTCCGATCAGCAATTGCGGCGTGTAGGCGGGAAGCCGGGCCGCAAGGATGATCTTCGCCGTAGGAGGCAGGGTCTGGACATACCAGTAGAAAAGAGGCACGAGGGCGACGAGGCCGAAAAACCCCATCTTCGCGATAAAACGGGCGATCTCGCTCCGCTGCGCCCTGTCTTGGACGCCGGCGACGACGATGCTCCCGACGATCGCGGCCGCCACGCACATGAACGCGGCTCGCATCGTCATCTGGGCAAAGATGTTGAGGTTGTAGAATGCGTCGAGCACCGAGCCCGTCCGATACCAACGCTCTCCTCCGGGCCACATCATGAAGGAGAGGATCCCGATGATCAGCAGTAGGGTTTCCAGCGAGGCGACGGCGAAGAGCCAGGTAAGCTTCAGATGGGTTTTCGGGTCGACCTTGCCGATCGTGTAGACCAGGGCGTAGACCCCGATCACCTCCGTGACAAAGAAGACCCACTCGGTGGCCCAGACCCAGACGAAGTTGTGGATTAGGCCGGAAATGCCGCGCGGGCTGGCCACCGTGGTCGAATACCAGATTCCCGGACCGGTGACCGATCCCCAGATATAGGAGAAGACCAGCAGAAAGACCCCGTAGCGGCGGATGTAGTCGAGCAGCCAGGGCTTGTTCTCCCGGTAGGCCTTGGTTTCGAGAAGGGCGAACAGAAAGGAAGCCCCGATCGAGGTGTGAGAAGCCAATATGTGAATGGTTCCGGTAATGCCCATTACCCATCCCGATCCGATATAGGGCACGTACCAGGTAGGATACATCCCCAAGCTTTCCATCGTGAGTCCCTCCGTCGGCGAGCGACAGCGATCCGGCCTCTCCCCCTCTCCGCATCGAGCCTCTCACTTGTTATTACAAGCTAGCGCTCCCACAGAAATCGGTCAACCGGCCCCCGCACCGGTTGCCATCGTTTGTGACGATTTCTTTTTGCGGCCGCTTCGTTCCCGCCACCTCGATCCCCGCATCCTCCCGATCGGGCAGGGAGCGAGGAGGAAATGGCCTCCGAAAGAGATCGACTCAAGCGGACGGCGGATTTTCTCTTGCGCTTTGCCGGCGGTCGGGGAAGGCTCTTTTTGAACTCTTGAGATGAAGATCCTTGCGGTCGACATCGGCGGGCACAACGTAAAGCTGCTCGCTACCGGCCAGCGGCAACCCCGGAAGTTTCCCTCGGGGCCCGCCTTTACTCCGCAGGAGCTGGTCGAGCGGCTCCTCGAAGCAGCGACTGGATGGTCTTTCGAGGCGATTTCCATCGGATATCCCGGACCGGTGATCGGCGGAAAGCCGGCCGCGGAACCCCGCAACCTGGGCTCCGGTTGGCTCGACTTCGATTTCAGCGAAGCCTTCGCCATTCCCGTCAAGGTCGTGAACGACGCTGCGATGCAAGCATGGGGGAGCTATGCGGGAGGGCGAATGCTCTTCCTCGGTTTGGGGACCGGACTGGGAACCGCCCTGATCCTTGACGGCCTGCTCCATCCATTAGAAACCGCTCATCTCCCCTACAAGAAGGGGCTGACGTACGAAGAGGTCTTGGGCGATGCGGGGCTCAAGCGCCTGGGGAAGAAGCGATGGCGCCAAGAAGTCCGGAGCGTCGTCCATCTCTTTCGGGAAGCCTTTCAAGTCGATTATCTGGTCGTCGGCGGTGGCAACCGCAAGCTCCTCAAGTCGCTCCCGCCTTACGTGCGGCTCGGGGATAACGCCTTCGCCTTTCTTGGAGGCTTCCGCCTTTGGGAAGAATCCGCGGAAGCGGTGAAACCGCTTGCGGAAGCGCTCCCGCCTTCCAGCAGCCCGGAGCCGGACTCGATTCCCCCCAAGCCCGCCCGCCAGCATCCTTCTTCCGGCACTCCTCCCGCTCCGTCGCCGTAGACGGATCGCCCGCGGCTCACGAGTCTGTCGACGAAGGTACGACCGAAGGGAAGCGAGCCGAGAAAACATCGATGGCACAGGTTCTTTTCCTCGACTTGGATGCCTTCTTCGCAGCGGTCGAGCTCTTGCGTCGCCCTTCCCTTCGGGATAGGCCTGTCCTCATCGCGGTCGGCCATCCTGGCGGGCGGGGAGTCGTTTCCACCGCAACCTATCCCGCCCGGAAATTCGGAGTTCGAAGCGGCATGCCGCTTCGACGAGCTCTCTCGCTCTGCCCGCAAGCCGTCGTTCTTCCCGCTCGCCACCATCTCTATTCGGCCTACTCGGAGAAAGTACGCCGCCTGCTGCACGCCCGCTTTGGCAAGGTCGAAGCCCTTTCGATCGATGAAGCTTGCGCGGAGGTGGAGGAAGGGGCCGATCCGGAACGGCTCGCCCGAGAGGTCCAAGATCAGGTAAGCCGGGAACTGGGACTTTCCTGTACCGTTGCCATCGCCTCCAACAAGCTCGTCGCGAAGGTTGCCTGCGAGACGGTAAAGCCGCATGGAACGATCGTAATCCCTCCGGGGAAGGAGGAGGAATTTCTCGCCCCGTTGCCGGTGGAGAGGCTCCCCGGTGTGGGCCCGAAAACCCACGACCGTCTCCTCCGACTCGGCGTGCGGACGATTGGAGAGTTGGCTGCGCGCTCGCAAGAAGCGCTTCTTCGGGAGTTCGGTAAGCAGGGCGTTTATCTTTGGGAAGCCGCACATGGCATCGACTCGACACCGATTCGGCCGGAATGGGAGCCAAAGTCGATCAGCCGCGAAACCACCTTCGACCGGGATGTCGCCGACCTCGCGGACCTTCGAAAGGTCTTGGAGGAGTTCAGCCATGCAATCGCGGACGAACTCCGAGCGGACCGCTTTTTGGCAAAGACGATCGTGGTGAAGCTCCGCTACGGAAATTTCGACACGCTCTCCCGCCAAGTGACGCTGCCCGTCGCCACAGCGGACCCAAAGGAGATCGCCGAATTCGCCACCCGGCTCTTCCGGGCCGTATGGCGGACGGAACGACCGCTCCGCCTTGTCGGCCTAGGGGTCCACGGACTGGTTCGCTCTTGGCCCAGAGGAGTTTCCGACTCCGAAGGACTCTTGGGGGAGGAACGGGGAGCAGGCCGGCAAAGGTTGTAAAGCTCCCTCCAAGAGGATAGATTGGAACCCATCGTGCGTTCCAATCAGCTCGGATTCCCTCGGCGCCGGCTTCTCGCCGGCTTTTGGCTCCTGATCGCTTGCCTGGCCGGATCCCTCGTGGGCTCGGAGGCCGCGTCGGTTCCGGATTGGTATCGGAAGCAGGCCAAGGACCAACCGACGTTTCCGGAGCTCTTGGCAAACCCTCTGGCCTATGACGGCCGCATCGTGATTCTGGGCGGAACGGTCGTAAAGGCCAAGAACACGGAAGGCGTTTTCCGCATCCAAATCGTCGAAAAGCCTCTCTCGAAAGCGTGGGGCTCGTACCGGCCCAAGCATGAGGAGACGTCGACCGGCTGTTTCTATGCGATCATCCCTGGCTTCGTCAATCATTCCGATTTCGTCCCGGGGACGGAGATCACCATCGCCGGCACCGTCAAGGGCGCTCAACCGGGACAGCTCGCGGAGCGCAGCACCCTTTTTCCGGTGGTGCGGACCTCCTGGATGCGGATTTGGAATGCTCCGCACAGAATGTCGGAAGGCCGGACCGCGTCCGCCGGCGTCGGACCGGGCATGGGATCCATGGGAATGTATGGACCGATGGGGATGTACGGTCCCATGGGAATGTATGGACCGATGGGGATGTATGGACCCATGGGAATGGGCCCTTGGTATTGAGCGGAAAGGAAGATCCCCGAAGACTAAATCGGGGCGTTGCGGGCCATGACCAAAGAGGAAGCAATCCGACGGCATCGTCTCTTGGTCGAGGAGATTCGAAAGCACGACCACGCCTACTACGTCGAAGCCAAGCCGCTCATCTCCGACGCCGAATATGATGCCCTCTACGACGAGCTCCGGAATCTCGAACGACTCTATCCGGATCTGGTAACCCCGGATTCCCCCACGCAACGAGTCGGCGGAGCTCCGCTGCCTGGATTTTCTCCGGTAGTCCACCGGGTTCCGATGCAGAGCCTGGACAATACTTACTCCCTGGAGGAGCTCTTCGCCTTCGTCGATCGCGTCCAGCGGGCCCTGCCGGAAGAAAGGCCGAGTTACGTCGTCGAGCCGAAGATCGACGGAGTTTCGATCAGCGTCGTCTACCGAAACGGCATCTTCGTCCGAGGAGCGACCCGCGGCGACGGAGAGACCGGAGACGACATCACCGCAAACCTCCGCACGATTCGGGCTCTCCCACTGCGTTTGGCGCTCCCCCATCCTCCAGAAATCTTCGAGGTGCGCGGGGAAGCGTATCTGCCGACGAAGGCCTTCGAAGAGCTCAACAAGGAGCGGGAGGCCCGAGGGGAGCCGCTCTTCGCCAACCCGAGGAATGCCACCGCGGGCTCCTTGAAACAGCTCGATCCTCGGATCGTGGCGAAGCGGCCCCTTTCCGTCATCTTTTATGGAGCTGGAGAGCTCCAGGGATTCAGCTGTGCGTCTCAAGTCGAGTGGCTTCGTACTTTATCTTTAGCGGGTCTACCCGTCCCCTCCTTCCACTGGCTCTGCCGGACCAAGGACGATTTAGCGGATGCGATCGCGGCGCTCGACGAGCGTCGGAAGGAGCTGCCTTACGCAACGGACGGGGCCGTCGTGAAGGTGAACGAATGGCGGCTTTATCCGCTCCTGGGATCGACGGCCAAGGCCCCGCGCTGGGCGATCGCCTACAAGTACGGGGCGGAACGGGCTCGGACGCGCCTTTTGCGCGTCGTCTTCCAAGTCGGCCGGACGGGCGTGATCACGCCGGTCGCCGAAATGGAGCCCGTCTTTTTGGCCGGAACCACGGTGAGCCGCGCCACCCTCCACAACTTCGACGAGATCCAGCGTAAAGGAGTCAAGATCGGGGACTGGATCTACGTCGAAAAGGCGGGCGAAGTCATCCCCGCCGTAGTCGGGG